>DASWLD010000224.1:0-8506 GCA_036396275.1 Burkholderiales bacterium | reverse complement strand
GCACTCGACGGCGGTTTGCGCATGGAACTCGGCCGGGTACGAAATCTTGAACAGCACGTTTTCCATCACGTAGTTTCCGTAGCGTCGCTGAAACTTGAACGGCTTGCCGCGGAACAGGACGTCATAGAAGCCCCAGGTCTTGGCGGTCAGCACCGACGGGTAGCCCATCTCGCCGGTCTTCGCGATCAAGGCCAGGCGCACGGCGCGGCTGGTGGCGTCGCCGGCCGCCCAGCTTTTTCGCGAGCCGGTGTTGGGCGCGTGGCGATAGGTGCGCAGGCTTTGGCCGTCGACGAAGGCGAGCGAGACGGCGTTGATAATTTTCTCGCGATCGAGGCCGAGCATTTGCGCGACAACAGCGGTGGAGGCGACCTTTACCAAGACGACGTGATCGAGACCGACTTTGTTGAACGAGTTTTCGAGCGCGATGCAGCCTTGAATCTCGTGCGCCTTGATCATGGCGGTCAACACGTCGCGCATCGCCAGCGGTTTTTTGCCAGTCGCGACGGCATTGCGCGACAGCCAATCGGCCGTGGCCAGGATGCCGCCGAGATTGTCCGACGGGTGGCCCCACTCGGCGGCGAGCCAGGTGTCGTTGAAGTCGAGCCAGCGAATCATCGTGCCGATGTTGAGCGCGGCTTGCACCGGGTCGAGCTGATATTGCGTGCCCGGTACTTTCGCGCCGTTCGCGATCGTCATCCCCGGCACGAGCGGACCGAGCAGTTTGGTGCAGGCGGGGTATTCGAGCGCTTCAAGGCCGCAGCCGAGCGTGTCGATCAAACAGTTGCGCGCGGTTTCGTACGCGAGCGCGCTCGTGATCTGGTACTTCAGGACGTAGTCGACGATATCGGTGAGAACCTTATCGGGTTTGGGGCGGACGTTGCTGGTGTGAACGGTCATGGGGTGTCAAGTGTCATGACTTTTTGTCGCAAAGACGCGAAGACGCAAAGGTTGCTTTGCTAAAAACTGATCCTTTTCTTTGCGTTCTTCGCGTCTTTGCGACAAGAATTAATAGTCTTATTTTCGCTGATCGATCGGCACGAACTTTAGATTCTCCGGCCCGGTGTAGTTCGCGCTCGGGCGGATGATCTTGCCGTCCGCGCGCTGCTCGATGACGTGCGCCGCCCAGCCGGAGGTGCGCGCGATGACGAACAGCGGCGTGAACATCGCCGTCGGCACGCCTAACATGCGGTAGCTCACGGCCGAGAACCAATCGAGGTTCGGAAACATCTTCTTGATTTCCCACATCACGACTTCGAGCCGGTCGGCAATGCTGAACAGCTTCATGTCCTTGCGGTCCTGCGACAAGCGCCGCGCGACTTCCTTGATGACTTTGTTGCGCGGGTCGCCGG
This sequence comes from Burkholderiales bacterium, assembly GCA_036396275.1. GTDB lineage: Bacteria > Pseudomonadota > Gammaproteobacteria > Acidiferrobacterales > Sulfurifustaceae > JACQFZ01. The sequence goes on along the minus strand of DASWLD010000224.1, from coordinate 7,157 downwards.
TGGTGTAGACCGGATGACCGAAGCCGATCACGACTTCCTTTCTCGCGACGCGCTCGCGGATGTCGGCCTCGGCGTCGTCGGGCGTGGCGTAGCGGCTTTGAATCTCGAATGCGACTTCGTTCGCGCCGCCGTGCTTCGGTCCGCGCAGCGCGCCGATGGCGCCGGTAATGGACGAGTACATGTCGGAACCGGTGCCGGCGATGACGCGCGCGGTGAACGTCGAGGCGTTGAATTCGTGCTCGGCGTAGAGGATGAGCGAGGTCTGCATCGCGCGGACCCACAGATCGCTTGGTTTGCTTCCGTGCAGTAAATGCAGAAAGTGCCCGCCGATGGAATCGTCGTCGGTTTCAACGTCGATGCGCTTGCCGCTCGTGGAATAGTGGTGCCAGTAGAGCAGCATCGAGCCGAGCGACGCCATCAGCCGGTCGGCGATGTCGCGCGCGTGGCGCGCGTCGTGGTCGTCGTGTTCCGGCAAGACGCAGCCGAGCGCGGACACGCCGGTGCGCATCACGTCCATCGGATGCGCCTTGCCCGGCAGCTGCTCCAGCACCGCGCGCACCGCCGCCGGCAGCTCGCGCAACTCCTTGAGCTTTGCCTTGTAGGCCGCAAGCTCCGCGCGCGTCGGGAGCTTTTCGTGCACGAGTAGATGCGCGATTTCCTCGAACTCGCAGGTCTCGGCGACGTCGAGAATATCGTAGCCGCGGTAATGCAGATCGTTTCCGCTGCGCCCCACGGTGCAGAGCGCGGTGTTGCCGGCGACGACGCCGGAGAGCGCGACCGACTTCTTCGGTTTGCCGACGGTGGGGGTTGCCGTGGTTTCGTTCATGTTTTTTCTCCTCTCCCTCACCCCAGCCCTCTCCCGGAGGGAGAGGGGGAGTCGGGGCGCTGATGCGCAAGTCTACAGAAGTGCGCGCGCCGAGCGCGTCTCGGCTTGCTCCCTTCTCCCCTCGGGAGAAGGGTGGGGATGAGGGAAGTCGCCCTCACCCCTTGCCCTCTCCCGGAGGGAGAGGGGGAGTTGGTGCGCTGATGCGACTGGTTTGACTGGTAAACAATTCGTCGAGCTTGCGTTCGTACTCGCGGTAGCCGATGCGATCGTACAGCTCGTCGCGCGTCTGCATGGTGTCGAGCACGTTTTTCTGGTGCCCGTCGCGGCGGATGGCATTGTAGACGTTCTCGGCGGCCTTGTTCATGGCGCGAAACGCCGACAGCGGATAGAGCGCCATCGCGACGCCGCTCGTTCGCAATTCGTCGACCGTGAACAGCGGCGTCTTACCGAACTCGGTGATGTTGGCGAGCACGGGGACTTTCACTGCATCCACGAACTTTCGATAGGTCGGCAGATCGGTGACGGCCTCGGCGAATATGCCGTCGGCGCCCGATTCGACGCAGGCAATCGCGCGCTCGATGGCGGCATCGACGCCTTCGACCGCGATGGCGTCGGTACGCGCGATAAGAAAGAAGTCCTTATCGGTTTTGGCGTCGGCCGCGGCCTTCACGCGGTCGGCCATTTCCTGCTTCGCGACGATTTCCTTGCCGGGGCGGTGACCGCAGCGCTTGGCGCCGACTTGATCCTCGATGTGGCACGCGGCCGCGCCGAATTTGATCAGCGATTTCACCGTGCGCGCGATGTTGAACGCCGACGGGCCGAAACCGGTGTCGACGTCGACCAGCAAAGGCAGGTCGCAAACGTCGGTGATGCGGCGTACGTCCGTGAGCACATCATCGAGCGTGTTGATGCCGAGGTCCGGCATGCCGAGCGAGCCGGCGGCGACACCCCCGCCCGACAGATAGATGGCGCGGTAGCCGGCGCGCTTCGCGAGCAGCGCGTGATTGGCGACGATCGCGCCGATGATTTGAAGCGGCTGCTCGCTCCTTAACGCCTGGCGGAATCGCGCGCCGGGTGTGGGTTGTGCGCTCATGGATTAATTCCTTGCGTGCGGATACCCGAGCGTTTTCAGCGCTTCGCCGATCTCGCCGAGGATCGCCGGGTCGTCGATCGTCGGCGGCACGGTGTATTCCTTGCCGTCGGCGATCTTGCGCATCGTGCCGCGCAGGATTTTTCCGGAGCGCGTTTTCGGCAAACGCTTGACGACTTGCGCTTGCTTGAACGCGGCGACCGGGCCGATTTTCTCGCGCACGAGATTTACGATTTCCTTGACGATCTGATCCGCCGCCCGATGAACGCCGGCTTTCAGCACGATCAGGCCGACCGGCAGTTCGCCTTTCAAATCATCGGCGGCGCCGATGACGGCGCACTCGGCGACGTCGGGATGCGACGCCAGCACTTCTTCCATCGCGCCGGTCGAGAGCCGGTGCCCGGCGACGTTAATGATGTCGTCGATGCGGCTCATGATCCAGACATAACCGTCTTCGTCCTTGTAGCCGGCGTCGCCGCTCAAGTAGTAGCCGGGATACGTTTCGAGGTAGAACTTCTGGTAGCCGGCGTCGTTGTTCCACATCGTCGGCAGCGTGCCCGGCGGCAGCGGCAATTTGATCGCGATGCTGCCGATGGTGCCGGCGTTGACTTCCTTGCCGGCGTTGTCGAGAACTTGCACGTCATAGCCCGGTACCGGCAGGCTCGCGGAACCGGGTTTCACCGGAAACGTCTCGATGCCGATGGAATCGGCCACGATCGGCCAGCCGGATTCGGTTTGCCACCAGTGATCGATCACCGGAACGTCGAGATGCTGCTGCGCCCAGAGAAGCGTGTCCGGGTCGCAGCGCTCGCCGGCGAGAAACAGCGCGCGAAACTTCGAGCGCGGGTAGCGCTTGATGAACTCGCCCTTGGGATCGTCGCGCTTGATCGCGCGGAACGCGGTCGGCGCGGTGAATAAAGTACTGACGCCGTGATCCGAGATCACGCGCCAAAACGCGCCGGGATCGGGCGTGCCGACCGGTTTGCCTTCATAGAGTATCGTGGTGCAGCCGTGCAGCAGCGGCGCGTACACTATATAGGAATGTCCGACGACCCAGCCGACGTCGGACGCGGCCCAGTAAACCTCGCCCGGCTCGACGCCGTAAATGTTCTTCATGCTCCATTTGAGCGCGACGGCATGCCCGCCGTTGTCGCGCACGACACCTTTGGGCAGCCCGGTGGAGCCGGAGGTGTAGAGAATATATAAAGGATCGGTCGCCGCGACCGGAACACAATCGACCGGCTTTGATTTTGCGACGACTTCATCCCAATCGAGATCGCGCCCGGCAGTCATCGCGGCTTGCGCCTGCGGGCGCTGCAAGATGATGCAGCGCTCCGGCTTCTTGCTGGCCAGGCGTATGCCTTCGTCGAGCAGCGGTTTGTATTCGACCACGCGACCGGGCTCGATGCCGCACGACGCGGATATCATCAATCGTGGCGCGGCGTCGTCGATGCGCTTGGCCAGTTCGTTGCCGGCGAAACCGCCGAACACAACCGAGTGAATCGCGCCGATGCGCGCGCACGCGAGCATGGCAATCACCGCTTCCGGCACCATTGGCATGTAAATAATGACGCGATCGCCTTTCTTGATGCCCTGGTCCACGAGCGCGCCGGCGAAACGCGCGGTTTCGTCGCGCAGTTGCCGAAAGGTATAGCGCTTGATGGTCGCGGTAACCGGGCTGTCGTAGATCAACGCCGCCTGATCGGCGCGGCCGGATTCGACGTGTCGGTCGACGGCGTTGTAGCAGGTGTTCAACACGCCGCCGGTGAACCAGCGGTAGAACGGCGTGCGCGCATCGTCGAGCACGCGGTCCCACTTGCGTTCCCAGTGAATGTCTTTGGCCGCGTCCCCCCAGAAGCCGGAGGGATCGGCGAGCGAGCGGCGATAGATTTCCCGGTAGGCGTTCTTCATCGTTGCTCTCCCCCTGGCTGGAGAATCGGAGTCATCGGCGCCGCGCCGTCACGCGGCTTTGCGGTCGAGCCATACGCCGATGCCTTGGGCGTTGAGATCGTAATCGTGACTTAGCAAAGCCCATACACGCGCGTCGTCCATGGTGCAGCCGTGGGCGCGCAGGCGCGGCAGCAAAATGTCATGCTGACCTTCCATCAACAGCCGTTGGCGGTCGGCGCCGGTATCCTGGATGCGACGGCCGAGCCGCACGAACGCGTCGATCACCGTATGCATGTCGGCGGCGAGCCGCGAAATTTCCTCGACCGCGCCGAAGTGGGTGAGCAGAATTCGCCGGGGATTGCGCGCGACCAGCCGATCCACCGAGCGATGCAGCGCGTCCGGCTCGAACTGAACCGGCGTAGTGGTCGGGAAGATAAACGCACCGTGCGCCGTGTCGAAGTCGCGATAGGAGATACCGAACGTATCTCCCGCGAAGATGGTCCGGCTGCGCTCGTCGAACACGCAAAAGTGATGGCGCGCGTGCCCGGGGGTGTCGAGAAACAGCAGCGAGCGCCCGGCGAGTTCAAGCCTGAAATTGTCCGGCGCTTCGATCACCCGCTCGGGCGCGACCGGGATCGGTTTGCCGAACTCGCGCTCGGCGCGTTCCGGACCGTAGATTTGCGCGACACCCGATAGCAACTGCGACGGGTCGATCATGTGGCGCGTGCCGCGCGGATGCACCACCAGTCGGGCGTTCGGGAATTCACGCATCATGGCGCCGACGCCGCCGGCGTGATCCAGGTGGACATGCGTCGGAATCACGTAGGCGACCCGATCGACGCCAACGCCGAACGCGCGCAGCGTCGCGAGCGCGTTGGGAAGCGCGCTGTAAGTACCGGTATCGATGAACGCTGCCCGATCCCCTTCGACAAGCAGGTAGAACGCCACTCGCCCGGAACCGTGGTAGCCGGAATCGACGCGAACGATGCCGTTACCGAGATCGAGCCAGGGCGGCGATGTGGAAGCGGCCGACGTCATGCGCTGCCTGTGCGGTTCGATAAGTCACGCTATTGTACAGTGCTATTGACGAATCCGGCGGGTCCGCCGGACACCGGCGGCCGGCGGGCGAGAGGCGATTCCCGCGCGATCAACGTCAGCGCCGTTACATTGTCAAACCCGAGGCGGCCCGAATAGAATGGCGCGGCGTTTTCGCCAACACACCCGCCTAAAGGAAACGGATTGAAGCAACCCGCAGCAGGCACGCGCGAGGCAACGGACAACTCGAATTCGGCCCGCGCCGACGGCGCCGTCGTCAGTCTACAAGAGGTGATTTTCTCGCGCAGCGAGCGCCGCATTTTGAGCGGCTTGACGCTGCATGCCGAGCGTGGGCGCATCACGGCGATCATGGGCGGCAGCGGCAGCGGCAAGACGACGATCCTCAATCTCATCGGCGGGCGGATACGTCCCGACTCGGGCAAGGTGATCGTCGACGGCCAGTCGGTGCCCGAGCTCGATACCGACGCGCTGTTCGCGCTGCGCAAGCGCATGGCGCTGCTGTTTCAGACCGGCGCGCTTTTCACCGATCTCTCGGTGTTTGAAAACGTCGCGTTCCCGATTCGCGAACACACAAAACTCCCGGAAGCGCTGCTGCGCACCGTGGTGCTGATGAAATTGGAGACCGTCGGCTTGCGCGGCGCGCGCGATCTGATGCCGTCGGAACTGTCGGGCGGCATGGCGCGGCGCGTGGCGCTGGCGCGCGCGATCGCGTTCGAGCCGATGATCATCATGTACGACGAACCGTTCACCGGGCTCGATCCGATCTCGAAGGGCGTCATCGCGAAACTGATCAAGGAACTCAACGAAACGCTCGGCATCACCTCGATCGTGGTGTCGCACGACGTCGCCGAGACCTGCATGATCTCCGATTACGCCTACATCGTCGGCGAGGGCCGCATCATCGGCGAGGGCGACCCCCAACTGCTGCAACACTCCACGTCCGAACACGTACGCCAGTTCATGGAAGGGTTGCCGGACGGTCCGGTGCCGTATCAGCATCCGGCCGGCGACTATATGCAGGACTTGATGGTACAGCGCGAAAAATGAATCTCGTCCGCGATCTCGGCGCCGGCATCATCGAGAGCATAGAGCGTCTCGGACGCGCCACCCTTTTCTTCTATGAGGTCGTCCTCGGCGCGGGGCCGCTGTTGCGGCGCTTCTTCTTGATTGTTCAGCAGGTATACGCGGTCGGTGTACTAACCTTACTTATTATCATGGTGTCCGGCCTGTTCGTGGGTATGGTGCTCGGTCTTCAGGGCTACAACACCCTGGTGCGTTTCGGCGCCGAGGAGTCGCTCGGGCTGTTGGTCGCGTTGTCGCTGGTGCGCGAACTCGGACCGGTGGTGACGGCGCTGCTGTTCGCCGGCCGCGCCGGATCGGCGTTGACCGCCGAAATCGGGTTGATGAAAGCGACCGAACAACTGGCCGGTATGGAAATGATGGCGGTCAATCCGTTGACGCGCGTAATCGCCCCACGCCTGATCGGCGGCATCATCGCCATGCCGCTGCTTGCGGCGCTCTTTTCCGCCGTCGGCGTGTTCGGAGGTCACATCGTCGGCGTCGGTTTGCTCGGCGTCGATGCCGGCGCGTTTTGGTCGCAAATGCAGAGCGGGGTCGATTTTCAAGACGACATCGTGAACGGTGTCATCAAAAGTTTCGTCTTCGGCGTTACGGTGACTTGGATCGCCGTTTTCGAGGGCTACGACGCCGTGCCGACGTCGGAAGGGGTGGCCAGCGCCACCAATCGCACCGTGGTGTATTCATCGCTCGCGGTGCTCGCCCTCGATTTCATCTTAACGGCGCTCACGTTGGGAGAGGTTTGATATGGTGCAGAGAAAGACGCTCGAAATCTGGGTCGGCCTGTTCGTCGCCGCCGGGATATTCGCCATCGCGGTGCTCGCATTTCGCGTGGGAAATCTTACCGTCGCCGACGTGTCCAATGGGTATCCGATCATGGCGCGTTTCGACAACATCGGCGGTCTCAAGGTGAAATCGGCCGTGACCATGGCCGGCGTGCGCGTCGGGCGCGTGGCGGCGATCGGATTCGATTCGGAGCGCTATCAAGCGGTTGTCACCATGAACATCGACGGTCGTTTCGACAAAATTCCGACCGACACGAGCGCGGCAATTTTCACCTCGGGGTTGTTGGGCGAGCAGTATGTCGGCCTGGAACCCGGGGGTTCCGAGGAGTACATGAAAGCCGGCGACGCATTGCGGCTGACGCAGTCGGCCGTGGTGCTGGAAAAATTGATCGGGCAATTCCTGTTCAGCAAGGCCGCCGAAACGCCCGACGGC
>DASWLD010000223.1:0-10047 GCA_036396275.1 Burkholderiales bacterium | reverse complement strand
TGAAACGTCGCCTGCTTGCGTGGATCGCGAATCGCATCGCGCTGCTGGGTCAGTAAGAATTCCGCGTCAATGGATACGTTGAAATTTGGGTTCGCTTTGACCAACGCCTCGGGCGTGGTCCAGTCCTCCAACTTGCCATCGTCGTCGACATCGAGCGTATAGATAACGCCGAAACGCTGTTCATCCTCGATCACGCCTTCGAGGATCTGCTGCAACTCTTCTTGATGCGTGTAACACGGTCCGGCGATGTCGTCGCCGGCAGTGGTAATGACCAGCGTCAAAGCCTGGGCACGCGCGCCCATGCCGGTGCGCATGGTGTCGTACAAATCTTCCGTCGGATGCTCGTGGTACTCATCGATGATCGCGCAAGACGGAGACGCGCCATCTCCGGGCTTTCCGATAATCGGCTCGAACTTGCAATTTTTCGACGGTATCGTAATCGACGATGCGCGTACGAGCACGCCGAACAGCGAACGGAAGTCCGGAGATTGCTCGGCCATGAGACGGGCCGGATCGAACACTTCGCGCGCTTGCCCTTCCGACGTCGCGCCGGTGTAGACCTCGGCGCCGAATTCGCCGTCGATCGTGAGCATGCCAAGGCCGATCGCGGCGGCGAGAGTGGATTTCGAATTTTTACGCGGTACAAAAAGATCGGCTACACGAATTCGGCGCCGATTCGTCTCGCGATCGATCCAGCCAAATATAGATGCGACGAAAAAAACTTCCCACGGCTCGAGGCGAATCCGTTCACGGCGTGCCGCCCACTCGCCTTTGATATGCGGTAGCAGCTCGATGAGGTGGCACCAGCGATCTGCCGGACGGTGCAGCTTACCATCGTGGACAACATTCCCATGTTCGTCGAGTTCGTCGGCGGTTTTTAGCTCCGGGTTCCACGTGTAGCGCCAACCGGCAGCATCGCGTTCGAGATCGCGTAGATGGCGCGCGCAAGCCAGGCGAACCCATTTGCAGGCAAGTATCTGACCATCGACGACATCGCGCGCATATTGCGTCGCGATGCTTGCGTAGTCCTTCACAGCGCCTCGAAACCGCCTTTCGGTTCCAATCCTGGCAGATACGGTTGGCGCGAGCTGGGACTGACACGGCCGCGCGAGCTCGGCGATAAACCGAACGAGGCGAGAAATTTATCGAGCGCGGCGGCGTGTTTGCAGCGCGCCACCCAATTCGGATTGTAGGTAAAGCTGCCGTTCGCCGTCGGGATATGCACGCCATCGCCGCCGGTCCACGGTTGCGCCGAATAAACCTCACCACGTTCGACCGCGGCAAGTCGGCGCGCCTCCTCGGCTGCTTCGTGCGCGGCGCGATCACCGGCCGCCTTCGCAACATCGCGCTGAAACATGGAATCCGACCACGCGTACCAAGCCCATTCCTGGGTATATAGCGACAGCGCCGCGCGATCCTCTTTCGCGATCATCCCGTGCGGCCGCAGTAACTTCGACACACGCCGCCATTCCTTACGCGCTTCCGGCAAAAGAAATTCAGGACAGCCCGGAACATCTATCTCCGGCTCGAAGCCATCGGCCATCCGATGCAGCGGCAGCTTGCTCGCGTTCCCGCGCAACTGATGTACGTTCTTCGGTAGCGGCTTCGGACCTCTAGCGCCCATCGTGATTTCCTGTTAAATTTTAACTCCCACTCGGGAATACCCCCTCCCCCAAAACTTCCGACCACGAACAAACCACAGGCCACCGGTCTAGAGGATTTAAGGATGTGAACTTTTAGACCGCCCCCGGTATGCGTGGCGGAGTCGATGTTCTTCTTTTTGTTTGATGCTGTTGTGACAGTTATCGCACAAGCCCTGCCAATTCGATTCATCCCAAAACAACACGGGGTCGCCGTTGTGAGGGATCTTGTGATCGACGTTACGGGCAGGAACCACGCGTCCATGTGCACTGCACTCACCGACGCACAACGGGTGCTGCTCGAGGAACCGTTTGCGTGCCTGTTGCCAACGGTAATCGTACAGGCGCTGGTGCGCGGTCGGCCTTAGACTTAACTCCTGTCGTTGCTCATGCGTAGCACAATTCTTGCGCTCGGTCAGGCGACCGCAGCCTGGATGGTTGCATGGCTTGAGCGGTCGGCTTGGCATGGGCAATAAAAAAACCAGTCTGCGTTAAGCAGTCTGGTTTTTTGTGGTCGGGTGCGAGCGGGTCGCTCCCGCTCAACAGCTGGTTTGTAGAGACAGCACGACCAACCTAGAAATACTTTACCAAAACATTAACGTCTAGGTCAATAACGATGTTTAAAATCGCTTTTCGACCAACTCCTGAATGGCTAGGCGCGCGCGTTTTAGCGTTCGGGAGAAAAAAGCCGGCGAGAGACCCATTACGCTCGCCTTGGCCTCGTTGGTGCGTCGGCCTTGCGGGTCCGGCGTATAAGCCGCTATCAACACGTGGTGCATCCAGAACGTGGCATCCGCTTCCAGCCACTGGAACACCTGGTAATTAATTAGCGACGACACAGGGTCCGATTCCTGCCTACCATACACGCGCGTACCTGGAATTAGCGCGGGGTGCACGTATCGTGCCGCCTCGATACGTTTCCCGCTACCGCCGCAGCGCCAACAGGTCTTTCCGTTGATTTCACCTATGGAGCGCCACTCACCATCAACAATTACACGGCACATTTTGCAGTCGACCTCGCGATGATATTCCTTCAGCGCAGAACCAACCGCCACCGTGCCAACACCGTGACACGTTGGACATCGTCGTAAACCAATCCGCTGAAGTCCTTGGCACTGCGGGCAGATGCGGCAACGCTTGATTTCCTGCAACCGCGCCAACGTATCACCGCCACCGCCCACGTACTGCCCGCTTGTTCCGCTCGTTCCGTCAACACGCCAGCGCGCCCATCGTTCCAGCGCATCGAGGGTTGTCGGTTTTACTGTCTCAAGCGCGACGGACTCCGACAGGCTACCCACGAATATATTTCTCCCGCGTTGTCCAGTCGGTCAAGTATTCTCGAACCATCGCCCGCAAATGCGGCGGAACGATGCGATCAACCTGCTCGATACGTTGGTGCGATTCAAACTTGCGAAAAATATCCATCGCGTACTGACGCGGTTTGCGCTCCTCCTTGCGCTCCAGAATTTCTTCCGGGCTTTTGCCGAACGGAATGTCGAGATTACGCATCCGCTTCGTCCTGGATGGCGTCGCGCTCGCTGCGCTGCTCCTGCGCCGCGAGCTGGGCCTCGTCGCTTGCTTTCATGGCAGGGGCATCCTTAATCGCCGTTTTCTTGCGCTCGTTGTTTTTATTCTTTTCCGTTTTTTCGTTCGGCAGTTTCGAGCAGAGATTGAACCGGCGCAGCGCCGCCATCGCTGCTTCGTGCATGGTGGCATCGGGATGTTCGGATAAATACTTCGTGATCGCATCGGTTGTGCGACGATCGTGCTTCGGTTTCTCGACGTAGAGCGTCATGGGCGAGTAGCCGCCGCACCGGGTAGATCCACCGCTGCCTTGTCACGGTAGCAGCGCGCGCAACAAGGCGTACCGGCGTAACGCGCCACATAGGGCTCACCGCACGCACAAAGAATTTTCTCCGAGCTTGGTTTCGCAGGCGAGCGCTTCGTCGACCACGGCTTTAGAAATTCTTTCTCGACACCAAAAAATCGCTTCGCTTGCATGACGAACTCGGTGTTGATTTCACCGCGCGCCGTGCAGTGTGCACGGTAGCGCTCGACACCCTGTCGAATTTCGTCGGCCGTGTGGCCTTCTTTGCGCCGCGCTTGCCAGCATCGGCACGCCGCGCGTTTCGGATTGCTCCCGAAGCGTTCCGGGTAGATCGCCCACATCGATTCGAACGCGGACGCGTCAGCGTCCTCTAACAAGGGATATACGGATAAAGATACGGAATTAGATACTGTCGATGGTTGCACCCTTTCCATGTCGCTAGTTGCACCCTTTTTTGTCGCTAGTTGCACCCTTTCAGTTGCCGTAAAGGGTGCAACGGTTGCACCCTTTAACGGAAGATGATGGATCTTATAAATCGCGACGTTGGCTCGCCCGTTGCCACGGCGCACTGTAGATATTTCCATCAGCTCGTGCTCCAGCTCGCGCAGCGCGTATTGCACCGCGCGCACCGACTTGTGCGTCGCGCGTACGAGAAAATCGAGTGAGCAGTGCGCCTCGCGCGTCTCTTTGCCGCAATGATCGGCAAGCACTACCATCACCATCCACGCGGTGTCCCGCGCGCAGGTGTGGTCGAACACCTCAGACAATACCTGTGTGGCCAAAGCCGCGACGACAACAAATCAACGATCTAGTGTATATTTTCGAACAGCAGCACCATCTCTTCGGCATCTGTTTTTTTGCCGTTGCCGCGTGTCGGCGTCGTCGATCCCGCCTCAATCAATTGCATTGTTTGATCTCCAGGTTCGTTGGATTTAAAAAAACGCCGGCGCGCAAAATGCCGCCGGCGAACGTTTCCACTTCCCAGGGGTTGATGTCGCGCGCAGCCGTCGAGAATAAAAATTCATCGAGATCCATTCAGCCCGCGCGGCGCCGATTGGCTTAAGACGTTGTATAAACGCTGGACTCGCCGCACACCGACGTCAGCGAAGTCGCCTGCCAAAAATCGGTAGTACCAGCGCGGTTTTACGTCAGCAGCACGGCAAATCTCCCCAACTGTGAGGGTACTTTTCGCCGCTAATTCAAGGGTATTTTTCAGAAGATCCGACATGGCACAAAGCGTGCACTATGGTGCTTGTTCTGTCAAGGCCGCCAATGCACCACTGTTCCGAGGCACTTAGGTATGTTCACTTACGTGAAACACAAGAGCCAGCCGAACGACACGCTGGTCGCTAACCTTCGGGCTTTGATTGCCCACACGAAAATATCCAAGGACGAATTGGTAAAGCGTAGCGGCGTGTCCGAACGAATGGTGGCGTACGTCCTGGCCAAGGACCGTACACCCACCATCGAAACGACCGCGCAGCTCGCGCAGGCATTCGGCTTACAGGGATGGGAACTGCTCTTGCCAGACTTAGCGACGAATCTGGCAGCCGCTGAGAAACTCGACCGATTGATAAAAAATTATTCCGCATCATCGGACAAAGGCCGCGAATATATAGACCGCGTCGCCGAGAAAGAAGCCAAATACCGCAGCTAATCTAGGGATTCACAGCATCCAGGCAAGTTTTGTCTTGGTGGGTGCACCATGGTGCTTGACATGCAATGCACCATGGTGCATGGTTGAGTGGCGCCTCAACAAATTCAAAGGAACCCGCCAAAACATGGAATGCACCGCCTCGAGTTACGTGCTGCTCTACCTCAGCATGGGTATCGGCGTTGTCGCCGGCATGTTATTCGCCGCGCTGCTAACGATGGGGCGCCGCGAGAGCGAACACCACGACGAGGATTGCGAGCGCCGCGTCCTGGCCCGCCAAACCGAAGCCGCCGGCGCGCGCTTCGAAATGCTGCGCAAAAAGAAACGCAACACCGACCGCCGCACCATTGCGCAGCGGGGCACAGACCCGCGGGTGATCCCGTGACATTCCTCGAGTACCTTAAAAAAAGTCCGACCGCCTACCGCGCGCCGCTCGCTTGGTTGGACCGGCACCGCCTGGCCGAGCTCGCTGATCGCGGCGACAGCGCCGAGATCGGGCGGATCGTGTTTCATGCCATGGAAGCGGAGAAATACACCGTCGAAACCGAACTCGACACGGGACGCGGCGCCGGCGCCGATGCGATCGCGGCCGATTGGGATCCCGGCGACGGTCCGTTGCCGATCATGCTGCGATCGCAAGCGGATTAATCGTATGCGTACTGTACGCGTGACATTCGATGCCACGAGAGTTGGAGGCAAGTGAAATCTTGGACATTCGCGAGATATGACACCAGACACCCTCTACTTGCTTAGCCTCGCCATCGTCGGCGGCGTCGCCGGCTGGATCGCCAATCCGCCGCGAATCGTTGCGCGGCGACTGCGCACCTGGATCGGCGATCGCCTGGTCGATGTTCGCTGGTTTCGCGCCGTGCAAGTCTGGCTGAACGAACGCGCGACGCGGCTCGATCTCGCCGCCGCGATCGCGCACGAACACGAGCGCGACAACAGCATCGCCGCCGCGCATGCGCTGCGCGAACGCGCGCAGCTCGCCACCTTCCGCGCCGCGATCTGGCGCAAACCAAACGGAAAACCGTAGCGATGAACACGCAGATTAAAAAACAATGGCGCGACATCTATCCGGTGCACCCCTGTGCCGAAATATTTCCACGTCTGAGCGCGAAGGAATTCTCCGATCTGCGCAAAAGCCTGCGTGAGACCGGTCTGCGCGCGCCGGTGACGTTGTGGTTAGATGCCACCAGTAATACGACTTACCTGCTGGATGGCCGTCACCGCCTGGATGCGCTCGAGGCGAACGGGGTGAACGTAATCGGCGAAGATGCCAAGCTGCTTGCGCATCTGGGCGAAGTGATCGACTCGATTTCATCTTTCGGGCCGGCTCAACTCGTATTCGCCGCCAACATCAACCGCCGCCATCTGACGGAAAAGGAACGCGTCACGCTGGCGCGCCAAACGCTCGAAGCCGAGAAAAAAATGCAGCAGCCGGCACAGAAAAAGGAAAAGTCATCGCAAGCGTCTGATAAGCCGGATAAATTAATGACCGCCGAAGCTTCGGCGGTCATTCCCGCACGGCAATTCAGCCCGACTAAAGGCAAGCGCGGCGGTTCGAGTCCATCGTTGATCGGTAAAATTGCCAAAATGGCCGGCGTCAATCGCGATACAGCACGCAAGCATCTGCGCGCGGCGGCGGCGCCACAACCGACGAAGGCGTCGAAGCCGGAGAAATCCGCCGCCGCCAAATCAACAACGAAGAAACCGCCGGCGCCGGTCGCGCGCATCGAGTTCCGCCGCTTCCTGAGTTTCGTGCGAACTCGCCAACGGCTCGGCGTGTCGCGCGCCGACCGGGTCGTGCTGCGTGCCATCCACAGCGACATCGCCAAATTACTCAAGCGGAAATAATTCATGACCGAAATGGTGCCGACGCCGCGCATTCTTCTCGGTTTTCGCTTGCGCGATTGGCTCACATCGCTAGCACTCCGCTATGAAATGTCTGACGCCGACCACACCGTGCTCGCCGATCAGTTACACCACGTGCGCGGCATGGTCGTATTGAGTAGCTATCGTAGCGACCTCTACGACGGACTCTACAGCGATTGGCGGCGCATCGAAAAGGCAGCATACGCGGACGGCGCTAGGGCACGGATAGAGGTTCTTTGGTTGTCGCCGGCGTGCGCTGAACAGCAATCCAGATTTTTTGCATGAAGCGAAAAATTCCCAATCCGCCGCCGCCGAACGCGTGTCCCGCAATCAGCGCGGCCACGGCCGCGGCGCCGGGATTGACCCCTACCGCACGTTCCGTGCGCTGGCACACGCAATACGAAGCGCCGCCGCCGGCCGCCGAGCCGGTCACGGCGCTGATCGCCGTGCGCGGTCACGCCGACGAAGAACCGCTGATTTACCTGCGCGGCATGTACTACTGGAAAGACGGCCGCTGGTTGAGCGAAACCTACGGCACACAGGTCGACGGCGTGCGCTACTGGTGGATCGCCGAGGACGATTTGATCGAACTCTTATGCGCGCAGCACGGCACGGCGCTGCCGCCATGACCGTACACGACTACCAACCCGCACCGCTGCATTGGGCCACCTGCCGCATCTTCGCCGCGCGCGAACTGATCGAACGCGGGCGCATCGAACCCGCGCTCGAACTACTCAAAGACGTGTGCGACCGTCAAGCCGCGGCGCGCCCGCTCACGAACGGCGACCGCGCCTCGATCGAAGCGATCGTGCAAATGAAATTGCCGCCGATCAACGCAACCAACGGGAGCGCAAAAACGTGACACTGGAGACCAAGGGATTTGCGGAGATTGCCTGCGAAGTACGCATTAAGACCGCTAGCGCTGTGCTGATCCACGACGGCACTCGCGAAGCCTGGATACCGCGCTCGCAAATCGAAGATCCCGACCCGGAAGATATGGCGATCGGCCAGCACATCACCCTGCTGATTCCGGAATGGATTGCCGAAGAGAAAAGTTTGATCTGAACATGGCCACGGCGCCACGACGCATCCAGCGCCAACGCATAAAGGGCTGGCGCATGCCGGCGAACACGATCTACGTGGGCCGGCCGAGCCGCTGGGGCAACCCGTTCGGCGTGCGCTGCGCGATGCACGGCACCGACGACGCCGCTTGCGATCACCTGATCCTCGTCGCGACGCCGGCACTCGCGGTCGAGCGCTACCGCCAATGGGCGCGCAACTGGCGCCACCCGAGCAAGTTACTGGCTCGGCTGCCGGAGCTACGCGGCAAGAATCTCGCTTGCTGGTGCCGACTCGATCAGCCGTGCCATGCGGATGTGCTGCTCGAACTGGCGAATCAACCACAAGAGCCGCTAACGATCCCTACATTTCTCAGGCGCCTGGTGCGCAAATCGATCAACCAAAAATCGGAGCAATCGCATGAGTGATCAAGTGACCTATGCGCGCGACCCTTAGATGGCAGTCTATGTTGACGACATGCGAGCGATCTACGGCAGGATGGTGATGTGCCACATGCTGGCCGATACGGACGAAGAACTGCGTGCGATGGCCGACAGGATCGGCGTGCGCCAGCGGTGGCACCAAGGAGATCATTTCGATATTTGCTTACAGAAACGAGCGCTGGCTGTGGCGGCCGGTGCGATTGAGGTAACGCAACGCGAACTCGTGGCAATAAGGAGGAGACTGCGTAAGCCATCTAACGCGTCTTAGCCGAATGAAACTCATCACATTGCTCTTTTGCCTGCTCATGCTCGCCGCGCTGATCGTCGGCGTGTTGTTTGTTATGCAACCGATCTGCCGCGATGTGGGCCGGGGGACGTGCGTGTATTGGACTTCGACATCCGCTTTGTGGGCGCGGTGACGGTTTGTTACTGATGGGCAAGTATTACCACATTTGCTTAAGCGTTCGCGGTGCGCTAAAGCGCGGAAAGCAACACATGGTCGGAATGTTTAAGCATCCGACAGAAAAACGTTCTATGACACCGCGCGAGGCCGAGGACTTTCTCATGGACGAACTCGCCAAAGGGCACGAAGTCATTCCGATCTGCGATTGCGATAACTTCGATTTCAAAGAAAACGGCGGCTGCCAGGGACACGACGATGGCCGATAAATCAAAAATCGAATGGACCGACGCCATTAAGCGTCGATTCTGGACCTACGTGCAGAAATCACCGGGCTGCTGGTTGTGGACCGGCGGCACCTTCAACGGAAGATACGGACAGTTTCGCCTCGGCGCAAAGAAGGTGCGGGCGCATCGGGCTGCATGGTGGCTGGCTGGTAAGACAATCCCAATAGGCAAAATTCTCTGCCACCGCTGCGACAACGTGAAGTGCGTCCGGCCATCTCACCTATTCGTCGGCACGGACGCTGACAACGCGAGGGATCGAGATTCAAAGGGCCGTACGTCGCATCTGCCAACGACGCGCTTGCCCGGAGCACTCAATCCAGCGGCACGTATAGCGCCTCATCAAGTCAGTGAAATCAGGCTGCGCCAGTCGTTGGGAGAGAGCCAGCGCGCGCTCGCAAGAGCATTCGGCATTTCCCCAAGCCAAGTCGGCAATATCGTGCGAGGCAAATCATGGCGGTAGCTCGGTCGAAGATCGAATGGACTGATTCAACTTGGTCTCCGGTGCGCGGCTGCGCACTCGTCAGCGCCGGCTGCACCAACTGCTACGCCATGCGCCAGGCGCATCGATTCAGCGGCAAGGGCCAGCCCTACGAGAAGCTAACCAAAATGACGAGTCACGGCCCGGTCTGGACCGGAGCCGCGCGCACGGTGCCGGAGCGCCTCGATCAGCCGCTGCGCTGGCGCAAGCCGCGGCGGATTTTTGTTAACTCGATGAGTGATCTTTTCCACGAGGATGTGGCTGACGACTTCATCGACGATGTTTTTGCGGTGATGGCGCTCACACCCCGGCATACGTTCCAGGTGCTCACCAAGCGCCCCGAGCGGATGCGCAGCTACCTGACCAGTGCTCACGGGAACGGC
>DASWLD010000222.1:0-6609 GCA_036396275.1 Burkholderiales bacterium | reverse complement strand
CGAAACATCCCTTGTTCGTCCAGCCAGGCGATAGCTTGGTCGCCGAGGCTGCGTTCGTATTCGACCGGTACGCGCTGCGCGATCTTCTCGGCCAGCACAGGCAGGCCGTAGACGTAGCCCATCGCGATGCCGGCGATGGTCGCTACCAGTGCCGCTATCGCGATCGGCCAACGCTGCTCCAGCCAGGCGACGAAGCCCTCGGTCTTTCCTTCCTGCGGAAAGCGGTCGAGAACCGGCGAATCGCGGCATTGCAGCTGCGCGCCGTCGGGCAGCTCCACGAAGCGGTCGGCGCGGCCGATGCGCGGCGAAACGCGGATTTGGTTTACGGGGTAACTCTTGTCGACGTTGGCGCCGATCAACTTCACCGACGAGCCGGACCATATCAACGTCGCCGGTTCGCCGACCGGCGAACGGCCGTCGAAGAAGCTGACGGAAAGCGTGTTCGATGCCATCGCGTCGGCTATATCGAAAAGTCGAAATCGAAAAAGTCGCCGACTTCCGCGCCGGCGGCGTGTACGCGGGTCGCGCCGCTGCCTTGGAAATCGCGCAAATCGCCGTCGGCCGCCACCGCGAAATGCGTCAGGCGATACTTGAGCGTGCGCACGGTGGCCCATGGAATCAACAGTCCCGCCGAAGCCAGGATGGCGAGCGCGTTGGTGACGTACAAGCCGAGAAGATCGCGGGCGCGCAGCGTCGAGCGAAACTGCACCGGCGGCAATTCGGTATGGTTCCACACCAGATTCGCGATGCGGGCTTGCACGTACGCGAACGCGGCGACGTAGAGCGCGTAGAACAGCAGAACCATCACGACGATTGCGGTGATCTTGTTGCCGCCCTTGACGATCAAGGCGCCGGAGAGTCCGGCGACGACCGCGCCCGCGGCGACGAAAATCAACCCGGCGATCAGGTACGTGAGGAAAAAGTTCCGACCGGTTGCCGAGAATTCACCGTTGATGCCGCCGTAGCTGGAACGCGTGATCAGATAATTCTTGATGCGCTGCTGCCACCAGGAAAACGCGATACCCAACGTAAATACGGTGATGAGCCACCAACCGTAGAGTACTTTCACCGCGCTCCAATAGCTGCCCTCGAAGTGAAACGTCATATTGCGGTAAGCCGAGTAGCGCGCGTTGAAGGCAGCGGACCGAATGAGCACCCACGGCGCGAGCACGATCGCCAGAATGATGACGACGGGAAGAAGTTCGACAAAAAAATGCGTACCCGTATACCACAAGCCGAACAAAACGGCGGCGATGATGCGGCCCTTCAGGATCGGGATCGGCTGGCCGAGGTATTGAAACGGCGTGCCGTCGAGGACGGTGTGCGAGTAGAAGTAGCGCTTCTTGCGCACCTTGGCCCACGCCGAAAAAATGCCGAGCGTGAGCAGCGTCAGGCAGACGTTCACGATCCAGATGCGAAAGTATTCGGCCGCGGCGCCGGTGAATTTCAGCGGCAAGTCGCGTGCGGTCGTCGGCGTGGCCGGCGCCGCCGCGGTTGTGAGCGCAGCGACCGGAGCAACGGTCGGACCGCACGCGTTGTCGGGGCGGGTGGCCATGGGTAGGACAAGTCTAGTACGCCGCATTACGGCCGGCCATGCCCCGCAAACCGAAGGTGCGGCGGTTAAACCGCCTCGGCGATCGCCATACCCAGATCTTGCGTCTTGGCCTTGCCGCCGATATCGGGGGTGCGCGGGCCGTCGATCAGGACGTGTTCGATGGCGGCCACGATCGCGGCCGCGGCGTCCGCACGGCCGAGGTGTTCGAGCATCATGGCGCCGGACCAGATCTGGCCGATCGGGTTGGCGATGTTCCTGCGGTAGATGTCCGGCGCCGAGCCGTGCACCGGTTCGAACATGGACGGATACGTCCGTTCCGGGTTGAGATTTGCCGACGGCGCGATGCCGATGGTGCCGGTGCAAGCGGGGCCGAGGTCGGAGAGGATGTCGCCGAAGAGATTCGAGCCGACCACCACGTCGAACCAATCCGGGTGCTGCACGAAATGCGCGGTCAGGATGTCGATGTGGTACTGATCGGTGCGGATGTCCGGATAGCCCGCGCTCATTTCACGGAAGCGCTCGTCCCAGTAGGGCATGGAGATCGAAATGCCGTTCGATTTCGTCGCCGACGTCAGGTGCTTTTTCGATCGGCGGCTCGCCAGGTCGAACGCATACCTTAATATGCGATCGACGCCGACGCGGGTGAAGACGCTCTGTTGGATCACGGTCTCGCGCTCGGTGCCGTCGTAGATGCGCCCGCCGACGGAGGAATACTCGCCTTCGGTGTTTTCCCGAACCACGATGAAGTCGATGTCGCCGAGCGAACGTCCGGCGAGCGGCGAGCGGATGCCGGGCATGAGGCGCACCGGGCGGATGTTGGCGTACTGATCGAACTGACGGCGAATCGGAATCAACAGGCCCCACAGCGACACGTGGTCCGGCACGCCGGGGTAGCCGACGGCGCCGAGAAAAATCGCATCGTGGTTGCGGATTTGCGCGAGCCCGTCATCGGGCATCATGCGACCGGTCTCGCGGTAATACTCGCAGCTCCACGGGAACGTATCCCAGCGAAAACGAATGCCGAATTTCCTGCCGGCGGCTTCGAGGACGCGCAACCCCTCGGGCACGACTTCTTTGCCGATGCCGTCGCCGGGGATAACGGCGATCCTATACGTTTGCATGCGAGTTGCCTCAAGACGGTTTGCGCGCAGTATAGCGAGGCGGCCGGGTGGCGGCATTAGGCGGCGGTACCGCTCGAGCGAGTGTCGCTTACCCGAACGGCCGACCGTGCGCGCGCAAGTTGAAGGCGGCCAAGGACTGGAGGATCATGCCGTGGGCGCTCGTTCGAGCCAGTTTGGGAATCCGCCATATGACCGATCAGATGCCTTCCGCCGAACCCATTGCACGCATCGCCGATCGGCTCGTGCAAGCCCGGCGCGCGCGCTTCGTCGGTCGCGAAGCGGAAATCGATTTGTTTCGCTCGGAACTGCTGGCGCAGGAGCCGTCGTTCGCCGTGCTGCATTTGCACGGACCGGGCGGGATCGGCAAGACCACGCTGCTGCGTGAATACTCCCGTCTTGCGACCGAAGCCGCGCGCGACATCGTGCATATCGACGGACGCAACGTCGAGCCTTCGCCCGCCGGGTTGCTGGCGGCGCTTGGTCAGGCCCTCGGCTTTGCGGGCGCCGCTGTTGCCACCGTGGTGGGCCGCTGGCCTGCCGCTGGTATTCTGCTGATCGATACCTACGAGACCTTGGCGTCGCTCGACGGCTGGCTGCGTGAAACGCTGCTGCCGCGATTGCCGGCGCGCAGCGTGATCGTGCTCGCCGGGCGCAACGAACCGGATCCCGCGTGGCGCACGGATACCGATTGGTCGCCGCTGGTGCGCCTGCTGCCGTTGCGCAATCTGCGCGTCGAAGAAAGCCGGAAGTATCTCGCCGTGCGCGGCGTTCCCGAGGAGCGCCATCGGGAAGTGCTCGCCTTCACGCACGGGCATCCGCTGGCGCTTTCGCTCGTTGCCGAGGTGTTGAACCGCGGCGAGCCGCTCGCGTCGTTCCGCCCGGAGAACGCACCCGACGTGGTGCGCGCGTTGCTCGAGAAATTCGCCGAAGAGGTTCCGAGCGCCGAACACCGCGCGGCATTGCAGGTCTGCGCGACGGTTTGGGCGACCACCGAAGCGCTGCTCGCGGCGGTGCTGGAGCGATCGGATGCGCGCGAGATTTTCGAGTGGCTGTCGCGGCTTTCGTTCATCGAGCACGGACCGTACGGCGTGTTTCCGCACGATCTGGCGCGCGACGTGCTGCATGCGGATTGTCGCTGGCGCAATCCCGACATGTGTCGGCGGCTGAACGAGCGCGTGCTGAACTATCTGTATGGCCGTCTGCCGCAAGCGCGGGGATTGGAACAACAGCGCGTCTGGTTCGACCTCTTGCACGTGCAGCGCTACAACCCGGCGATTCGTCCGTACTTCGAATGGACGGCGTTCGGCACCGCCTACGCCGAACCTTCGATGCCCGCCGACCATGCGGAGATTTTGGCTATGGTTGAGCGGCACGAAGGCGCGACGTCGGCGGGGATCGCCCGTTACTGGCTCGAGCGCCAGCCGGAGGCATTCATCGCCTTCCGCGGCGTGGACGGCGCGCTGCTCGGCTTCCTCGCTCATCTACGCATCGAGCAGGCGAGCGACGAAGATGCCGCGGTCGATCCGGCGATCGCCGCGGCGCGAATGTTCATGCAGCGCCACGGTCCGGTGCGGTCGGGCGAGGAGGCCGTGCTTCTGCGCTTCTGGATGGGACGGGAAGGATATCAAGCCGTCTCGCCGGCGCTCACGCTCACGGCCACGGTCACGTCGGCCCATTGGGCCAGCCATCCGCGGCTCGCGTGGAACTTCGTGACCATGGCCAACCCCGATTTCATGGAACCGATTCTCGCCGACATTCACGTGTGGCGCTCGCCCGATGCGGACTTCGAAGTCGGCGGGCGACGCTACGGTTCGTTTACGCACGACTGGCGCGTGGAACCGGCGCCGGCATGGCTCGCCACCAAAGCCGAACGCGCCTCGCGCGTCGAGCCCGATCCCGAACCGGCGCGCGCGCCGCCGCCGCTCATTGTGTTGTCGCAGGACGATTTCACGGAAGCGGTACGCGATTCATTGCGCGACTACACGCGCCCGGACAAATACGCCGCCAACCCGCTGCTGCGCTCGCGCCTCCTGGCGCGCGCCCCGGCGGCGGGAAGTCCCGTTGAAACTCTCGGCGCCTTGTTGCGGGAAGCGGCGGAGACGTTGACCAAGAACCCCAAAGACAAAAAGCTGTACCTCGCGGTCTGGCACACCTATTTACAGCCGGCCGTGACGCAGGAGCAGGCGGCCGAACTCCTCGACCTTCCGTTTAACACCTATCGCTATCATCTCGCCAAGGGCACCGAGCGCATCGCCGAGTGGCTGTGGCAGCGCGAGCTGCACGACCCTAACGTTTAACCGGCGCGGCTCGATCGGCCGGCCTGTAACCTAGCTTTTCCGCCTCCCCGGAAGACCCCGCCGCGCCGTTTTCGGCAGCGATTCGGCAGCTTCTCGTCTGGCCGACGCGGCACGCCGAACCGACACTTTGCGCGTCCGGCGACGGCCCTCGATACGCCGGCAAACAGGAGGCTATATGGCTTCGCTTCATTCGAAAGTGGCTCTTGTCAGCGGCGTTTCCTCCGGTATCGGACAAAGCATCGCGCGCGCATTGGTGCGAAGCGGATTCCGCGTGTTCGGAACCAGCCGGAATGCGGGCGGCATCGAGGGGGTGTCGGGCGTGGATCTGCTCCCCTTGGACGTAGGTGCCGATGAATCGGTCCGCTCGTGCGTGCAGACCGTGCTCGCGCGCGCGGGTCGAATCGACTGTCTGGTGAACAACGCCGGCTATGTACTGGGCGGCGCGGCCGAGGAGGTTTCGATCGAGGAGGCCAAGCGGCAATTCGAGACGAACTTCTTCGGCGTGATGCGAATGGTCAAAGCGGTGTTGCCCGCGATGCGGTTACAGCAGCGCGGACGGATTATCAATATCAGTTCGCTCGCCGGCTTGGTCGCCGCGCCGCCGTTTTGGGGAGTGTACGCGGCCAGCAAATGGGCCCTGGAAGCGTACTCCGAGCATCTGCGGCGGGAGGTAAAGCCGTTCGGCATCGGCGTATCCGTCGTGGAGCCGGGCAGTATAAAAACCAATTTGACGCGCAATCAATCCGTGGCGGCGGCGCCGATACGCGACTACGACCCTTGGCGCGAGCGGGCGTTCGCCGCCGCCCGCCGTTTCGAGAGCAATGCACCCGATCCCTCGGTAGTGGCGGATTGCGTGCTGCGTATCGTCGAGGCCCGCGCGCCGCGGCTGCGTTATCGCGTCGGCGCGGAGGCTGCCTGGGTACCTCGGCTGCACCGGATCGTGCCGGCGGCGGTGTTCGAGAAGTTGATCAAACGCCTCTTTGACATAGATATCGCGACAACGTCCTCGCGGCGCGGCGCGTCCGACCGCGGCGATCGACCGCAGGAGACGGGCCGTGGGTGACGTCATCGTGGCGGGGGCGCGCTGCGCCGGGGCTTCGTCGGCGATGCCGCGAGCGCGCCAGGGCCATGAAGTGCTGCTCTTCGACCGTGCGCGATTTCCGAGCGACATCCCGCGCGGCCATTTCATCCGCCGACACGGACCGCGCCGCGCCGCGCTCGACCGGGTGCTCGTGGACGCGGCGGTGGAAGCGTGAAGACGGCAACGAGGATCGTGTTCTGGTGGGTGCTCTCAGTCTTCGTGGGCGCGGACGCGAGCGCGGAGCTCTTGACCGGCCGCAACGGCATGACGCTCTACACGTTTGCGAAGGATTCGGCGGGCAACAGCGCCTGTTCCTGGTATTGCATTCGACTGTGGCCGCCCGCGGCCGCCGACGAGCGCGAAGGACCGGGCTTCGGCGCGATTACGCGCGAGGGCGGCGCGCGCCAGCTCACCTACGAAGGTCGACCGCTTTACTACTTTATCGGCGATCACGGGCCGGGCGACGCCAACGGCGACGGCATCGACCAAGTATGGCGCGTCGTCACGCTGCCGGAAACCGGTATCGCCGCGCACGATACCGAGGCGGCAGCGCTG
>DASWLD010000221.1:0-2635 GCA_036396275.1 Burkholderiales bacterium | reverse complement strand
AGTCGTGGCGCAGGAACTCTTGATCGGACGCAAATCACTCGCCGCGGTTGCGGCGCAGGTCGGCTACGATTCGGAGGCGGCATTCAATCGGGCGTTCAAGCGCGAATTCGGAATGCCACTGGCTGGCTGGCGAAAGAACCGTAGCAAGGCGGATGTCGCGGGCACACCCGCGAAGGCGATGCAACCTGCGGGCGAGACGACGGTAAATGCTTAAGACTTATCTAACCACAAAGAATTAAAGAAACTAAGCTCGATTATTTATGAGAGCCTCCAAGTACAAACCGTGATCTGATCCCCAGCTTTGCTCAGGTCGTGACTTGAGACACGAGTGCAATCGGCCGAATAACGCGGAGGTCAGGAACGGCGTCGAAGTCTTGTCGTCAACCAGGCAAACGGCTTGCCGATTTTCCGCGCATATCTGTACCGCGGGCGGACTGTTTCAGCGCGGCCTTGAGTTCTCCTTTCATCCACTCGATGAATACCTGCGTGCGCGACGGCAGGAGTCGGGCGTGCGGATAGACAATGCTCAGCGGCAGCGGCGCGGTTTCGTAATCTTCGAGTACGATGCGCAGGCGCTTTTGCGCAACGTAGGGCGCGACCTGATATGAGATGAATCGACCGAAGCCCAGGCCCTCGGCACAGGCCTCGGCTGCGGCTGCCGCCTGACTGAATTCGAGATTGCCGGACACCGGGACGCTGAACTCGCGGTCGTTGTCGCGAAAAGCCCAGGGCGGACCGGAAGCGCCGGGAAAACAGACGCAGTTCGCGCGCGTCAGCTCTTTTGGATGCTTTGGCACTCCGTGCTTGCGTAAGTATGCCGGGCTTGCGACGACCACACGGCGGATCGTCGTCACCTGCTGCGCGACCAGCGCAGAGTCGCTCAAGTGACCGATGCGAATGGCGACGTCGATATTTTTCTCCAACAGGTTGACGATCTGGTCGGCGAATAACAGCTTGCAGCGCACGTTTTGGAAGCGCTGCACGAAGCGGGTCACCGACGGCGCGACATACACCTGACCGAACAGCACCGGTGCCGTAATGGTCAACGTGCCGCTCGGTTCAAGCTGGCGCGTCGACACCGCCGACTCAGCTTCGTCGATCTCGGCGAGGATGCTGCGGCAGCGTTCCAAATAGATCTTGCCTTCCTCGGTGAGCGACAGCCGGCGCGTCGAGCGATTGAGCAGTCGCACGTGCAGGTGCTGCTCGAGCGATGCCAGGGTGCGCACCATCGCGGGCAGGGAAGAGCGCAACACCTTCGCCGCCGCGGTAAGGCTGCCTTCGTCGACGATTCGGACGAACGCCTGCATGGCCCGGAGTTTGTCCATGGCGGGCACATTACTCCGAAGATCGGAGTAGTCAAATACAATAAGCCGTATTTTTCAATGGCTGGATCTCGCTTAGAATCACGGGCGACTTTCACCCAGCCAAATCAAGGAACCGACGATGACTCGACATACCGCCCCCGAACGACCGATCAAGCTCTATCGATTCCGGCTTTCCGGCCACTCGCACCGGGCCGAACTGTTTCTGTCTCTGCTCGGTCTTCCGTACGAACGGAATGATGTCGACCTCGCGAACCGCGCGCAAAAATCAGAAACCTTCCTCAAGTTGAACCCGTTCGGCCAGGTGCCGGTCATCGACGACAACGGCGTGGTGATCGCCGACTCGAACGCCATCCTCGTGTATCTGGCCACCCGGTACGACGACGGCAACTGGCTCCCGCGCGACGCCATCGGCGCGGCCGCGGTGCAACGCTGGCTCTCGGTCGCCGCCGGACCGGTGGCCTACGGGCCGGCTGTGGCGCGGCTTTGCACGGTCTTCGGCGCCAAGCTCAACGCGGAGGAGGCCATCGCAAGGGCGCACTCCTTGTTTGCCGTCTTGGAAAAGACGCTGGTCGCGTCGCCGTTTCTCGTTGGCGACAAGCCGACCATCGCCGACGTTGCCGGCTACACCTATATCGCGCACGCGCCGGAAGGCAACGTGTCGCTCGAACCCTACCCGGTCCTGCGCGCCTGGCTCGCGCGCATCGAGGCGTTACCCGGCTTCGTTCCGATGGCCGCCAGCAAGGCGGGTCTGGCGGCGGCGTGACGGGCGGCCGACATGACCATGGCCGATGATGCACCGTTTCATCCCGGCGAGCTGGAGGTTCAGTCGCGCGTAGGTGTGCGCGAGAAGATCGAGGCCATCGGGCAGCGCGTCATACGCGATGTCATGCCCGAGCAGCATCGTGAGTTTTTCCCGCAACTCCCGTTCATTCTTGTCGGCGCGCTCGACGCCGCGGGAAGGCCGTGGGCCTCAATGCTGGTCGGCGCGCCGGGCTTCATCACGTCGCCGGATCCGCGCCGCTTGCACATCGCGGCGCAGCCGTTGCCCGGCGATCCGCTCGCCGACTCGCTGCGCGTCGGGGCCGATGTCGGGCTGCTCGGCATCGAGCTGCACACCCGGCGGCGCAACCGGCTGAATGGTCCGATCATCTGCGCCGACGAGCGCGGCTTCTCGGTACGAGTGGCGCAAAGTTTCGGGAATTGCCCGAAGTACATCAACCGGCGGGGCTACCAGTTCGTCGAACGCGACCCGAGGCGGGCGAGGGCACGCACACTGGACCGGCTCGACAATCACGCGCGCGCGCTGATCA
>DASWLD010000220.1:0-6558 GCA_036396275.1 Burkholderiales bacterium | reverse complement strand
GGTTCGGCTGCATGCCGTTGGTGCCGGGAGGCACGACGATCGGAATGGTGTAGGTTGCAGCGCCCGAGGGGCTGACGGCGAAGGTGCCGGGTGTTGCACCGACGGGCGATGTCGGCGAGATGAGTGCGTTGGCCGGGAGATGGGCGAGCAGTGAAAAAACGGCAAGTACTGCTAGGAGCTTGATCGCGGGGGCAGGGCGGGCGAAATTGGTCGCTGCGCGAATGAGCGGCTGCCGCTTTAACTTTCCCCCCTCTCCCCTACCCCTCTCCCGCCAGGGGCGAGGGAATTTATGTTCCCCGGAGCGGCTTCGAGTCTGATTGGAACAATCGGAAGAAAAATTGCAAGCACGACGGGCGCTCGACGCACCCTCCCCCACGCGAGTATCCATTGCAGCCCCTCCACTGTGACTAACCGGCTCGAGCTTCTTATTAGCCGGTTTCCCCGATTTGGCACTTCCCCTGGTCGCGGGTTGCACGCGACACGTTCGGAATTTATCGGAACATTTACGAAAACGTCAATACCACGAAGTGACGATAAGGGGAGGCAGCCTCTCCCCTCCCCGGGGAAGAAGAGGCTGTGGGTTGAAATCGTGCAACCCCGGATTGCGTCCGCTCGGGTAAAGAATCAGTGGGTTACGCTGCGCTAGCCCACTCTGAGGAATCAAAAGGTTAGTTCAGATCGTTCGCGTGGCACGCATTGCGCCGCATCGAAATTGCACGATGCGATGGCGCTAGTGCCTTGCGCGTGGCGACAGCTTCGGTGGGTCAGTCTGCACTAACCGACCCGGCCGTTGCGTTGCGTAAGGAAGAGAGAAACCCTTTAACAGTTTGTTGAAAAACACCGTTCGCACTGAGCGCGAGCATGAGCGAGCAGTCGAAGTGTGTCGGCGGCGTTCAACGAAATCAAGGAGTTCCGCTCATGCTTCGACAAGCTCAGCACGAACGGAACGTTGTATTGGGCGTTTTTCAACAAACTGCTAAAGCAGTTTCAGGAAGTGCGAAGGTACTGCTTGTGGTACTGCAACACCTTGCGTACGTACGCCTGCGTTTCAGGATACGGCGGGATGCCGCGATATCGGTACACCGCGTTTTCGCCGGCGTTGTAAGCCGCGAGCGCGAGCTTCTGCTTGTCGTTGAACATGGTGAGAAGATATTTCAGGTGCCTGACCCCGGCCACTACGTTGCTGGCCGGATCGTAAACGTCGTCGATGCCGTAGCGCTGCGCCGTCGTCGGCATCAGCTGCATTAAGCCGAGCGCGCCTTTGTGCGACTTCGCGTACGGATTGAAGCCGGACTCCACGTGCATCACCGCCTTTACGAGCGCGAAGTCGACTTCGTATTGGTTCGCGACACGCCGAATCAATCGATCGTACGCGGTGGGATCGGCACGAAACAGCTGCGGATCTCGATGTGCGGCAAGCCCGCCGATGTTGCGCGCGGTTTCGCCGACCCGAATCAGACGGTAGTGGCGACCGTTGAGTGCGTGATCGGTAACGACGCGGGTGCCATCCGGCAGCTCATAGACGTACAGAGCCGCTTGCGCGACATTCGCCCCCAGACAACCGAGCGCCAGCAATCCTGCTTTGATCCAACCCCTTCCCGACATGGTGCCTCCGAACAGACCCATCTAGCGGAGCCCGTTGCACAAGCCATGCCATTGAAGGATTGCGGGAAAATTGCGCTTCTAAGTCCTTGCTTTGTCGGGATTGCGACGAAATGTCGGCGGGCGCGGCGACGATCGATTCACGTCTCGGCGCGCCGAATAGCCAGCGTCAGCGGCGCGGAGACGCCTAGTTTTACGTAAGAACCCCGCACCTGGGCGACGATCACTTCTATCGCGCCTTCCGCCAAGATCTCGCCGATCGGCGTCGCCGGATCGGTATCGGGGGCGAGTTCGATGCGGACCACCTGACCGGGCTTGCGCGTAATGATCAACATCGCTTAGCCCGGCTCGCGCTTCTTGTCCGAATTCAATATCGTCAAGATTTTTTCTCCCAATGCCGTCGCATCCGTGGTGCCGAGCAGCTCCGGCACCGACAAACCGAAGGCGTCGGCAATCTTCTCCAGGTTGTCCAAACTGATGTTGCACTCGGAACGCTCGACCAGACTGATAAACGTGCGATGTACACCCGCCGCCTCGGCTAGTTGCTCCTGCGACCAGCTGTTCATCATCCGAAGAATCCGTAGCTTTTGCGCGAGCAGATTCCGTGCGCTCCTTCCCATGAGGTTACTAGAGTCGATGTAAATGCTGCCGTCCACAGCACATAGCGTTCACCATGAAGCGTATATGCCTCCCGTTGCAGAACATATGCTGCGACGCGTAACCGGCGCGGCGTCGGCGCCTCAAAAAGTTCACTGTGGAAGATTAATAGCACGATATCGTGCTATTTGGAAGAGGGAAGTTACTTACGAGGTTTACGCGGATGTTTCCGGTAGACGCCGCGCGGTTCGCGGCTTTCGATAAATGTCTCCATGGCGTCCGACGTGGTAAGCCAATTGCGGCCGAATTTACGCGCCTTCAGCCGTCCCTTTTCGGCAAGACGCCGCAAGTAGTCGCCGGAAAACCCGTAGGTCCCGGCCGCCTGAGTCAACGTCAGAAGGTCGTTCTTCTCTTTCGCCACGCTGCTTCCTTGAATTTCAAGATTCGCCGCTAGCCCACCCACACACGAGCGTTTCGAAACATGCGCAGCCACGGGCCGTCCTCGCCCCACTCGTCCGGATGCCACGAATGGGCGACGGTGCGAAAGACCCGCTCGGGGTGCGGCATGAGGATGGTGAAGCGGCCGTCCGCGGTCGTGAGACCGGTGATGCCGTGAGGCGAACCGTTCGGGTTGGCGGGATAGCTGCGCGCCAGATCGCCGCGATTGTCCACGAAACACAGCGCCACTTGCTTGTCGAGAATGACCTGCTGTACCTGGTCTTCCGAACGGAATTCAGCGCGCCCTTCCCCGTGTGCGACCACGATCGGCAACATGGAACCGGTCATGCCGTGAAAGAAAAGCGACGGATTGTCCGGTATCTGCACGCGGCTCACACGCGCTTCATACTGTTCCGACACGTTGCGCACGAAGTGCGGCCAAAGCGAAGCGCCGGGAATCAATTCGCGTAGATTCGACATCATCTGGCAGCCGTTGCACACACCGAGCGCGAAGCTGTCGCCGCGTTCGAAAAACGCCGTGAACTCCTCGCGCGCGCGTGCGTTAAATAAAATCGATTTCGCCCAGCCCTCGCCGGCACCGAGCACGTCGCCGTAGGAGAACCCGCCGCACGCGGCAAAGCCCTTGAAATCGGCCAGCGCCACGCGCCCGTCGACGATATCGCTCATCGTGACGTCGACCGTCGCGAATCCCACGCGGTCGAACGCGGCCGCCATTTCCAGCTGGCCGTTGACACCCTGTTCGCGCAAAATCGCGATGCGCGGGCGCGCGCCGCGCCCGACAAAGGGAGCGGCAATCTTGTCGTTCGGATCGAACGTGAGTCGCGCCGTCAAACCCGGGTCGTTCGTATCGAGCAACCGGTCGTGTTCCTCTTGCGCGCACCGCGGGTTGTCGCGCAAACGCTGCATGTGAAAACTCGTTTCCGACCAGGCGCGATGCAGATTCGCGCGCGCATCGTAAAAAATTTCCTTACCCTTGTGCTGGAAACTAATGATGTCGTCGGAGGTCACCGTTCCGATGAGATACGAATGCCGCCCGAGTCCGGCTTTCTTGAGCGCGCCGACAATTCCCTCGCGCCGCGCACGCGGCACTTGCAGCACCGCGCCGAGTTCTTCGCTAAACAATGCCGCTGCCGGATCGCGCCCGAGCGGGGACAAGTCGATCCGCACGCCGGTGTGACCGGCGAACGCCATTTCGCAAATCGTCGCGAACAAGCCGCCGTCGGAGCGATCGTGATACGCGAGCGCAAACCCAAGCTCGTTCAGCGCCTGGATCACATGAAAGAACAACCTGAGCACCCGCGGATCGTCGACGTCGGGCGCGTCCTTGCCGACGCTGCCGTAGACCTGCGCGAGAGCCGACGCGCCCAAGCGGTTCTTGCTCTTGCCGAGATCGACCAAGATCAGATCGGTCTCGCCGCAATCCGTGCGCAATTGCGGCGTCAGGGTCTTGCGTATATCCGCGACCGGCGCGAACGCCGACACAACGAGCGAGACCGGTGCGGTCACTTCGC
Organism: Burkholderiales bacterium; assembly: GCA_036396275.1. Classification (GTDB taxonomy): domain Bacteria; phylum Pseudomonadota; class Gammaproteobacteria; order Acidiferrobacterales; family Sulfurifustaceae; genus JACQFZ01. Next base: position 2,389 of record DASWLD010000220.1, on the reverse strand, counting down.
GCCGCGCGCCGCCGGCGTCTTGCCAGACCGTCTTCATCGACATCGAGTCCTTGCCAACCGGAATCGAGATACCGAGCGCCGGACACAATTCGAGCGCGACCGCGCGCACGGTGTCGTACAAGACGGCGTCTTCGCCGGGATGTCCCGCCGGCGCCATCCAGTTGGCCGAAAGTTTCACATCCGGCAGCGCGCGAATCCGCGCCGCGGCAATGTTGGTCAGCGCCTCGCCGATCGCCATCCGCCCGCTCGCCGGCCCATCGATCAGCGCGAGCGGCGTGCGCTCGCCCATCGCCATCGCCTCGCCGGTGTAGGCTTGAAAGCTGCTCGCGGTCACGGCGACGTCGGCGACGGGTACCTGCCACGGCCCGACCATTTGATCGCGCGCCACCAAACCGCCGACGCTGCGATCGCCGATGGTAATCAGAAATGTCTTGTCAGCCACGCTCGGCAGCCGCAGCACGCGATACGCGGCGTCGCGTATATCGATTCCCTTGGTGTTGAACGCATGGAGCTTGCGCCGCGCGCGGCGTACGTCGCGCAGCATGCGCGGCGGTTTTCCCAATATTACGTCGAGATCGATATCGATCGGCCGCGCGCGGCGCTCGGCTTGCGGGCTTCGTGTATGCGGGACGCCCCCACCCTCAACGTTCCCGCCCAGGGCGCTCGAGTCTTCGAGCGCCCGTTCGGCGGCGCGCATGGACGTTAAGTCCATTCGCGAAGTCTCCGCCTCACCCCCCGCAAGCGGGGGAGGGAAGGGAGGGGGAACGAGTCGCTTGGAATCGAAATGGCTGTCGGTGACCACCAGCCGCAAATCTCGGGTCGCGTCGCCGAGCACGGCGTAGGGACAGCGTTCGCGCTCGCAAATGCGCGCGAAGCGATCGAGCTGCTCGGGCGCCACCGCCAGCACATAGCGTTCCTGCGACTCGTTGCACCAGACTTGCATCGGCGACATGCCCGGTTGATCGTTCGGGATGGCGCGCAATTCGAGCCGGCCGCCGCGGCCACCCCCGTGAATAAGTTCCGGCATCGCGTTGGCGAGCCCACCGGCGCCGACATCGTGAATCGAGAGAATTGGATTCTCGTCACCGAGCGCCCAGCAGCGGTCGATGACTTCCTGGCAACGCCGCTGCATCTCCGCGTTCGAGCGCTGTACCGAGGCGAAGTCCAGATCGGCCGCGCTGGCGCCGGTGGCCATGCTGGAGGCGGCGCCGCCGCCCAAGCCGATCAACATCGACGGCCCACCGAGCACGATCAACTTCGCGCCTACCGGGATCGCGCATTTCTCGACATGCTCGGCGCGGATATTGCCGACGCCGCCCGCGACCATGATCGGCTTGTGATATCCGCGCACCTCGCCGGCGACCTCCTCTTCAAAGGTGCGAAAGTAGCCCGCGAGGTTAGGCCGGCCGAACTCGTTATTGAACGAGGCTCCGCCGATCGGGCCGTCGAGCATGATCTGCAACGCCGAGGCAATGCGATCGGGTTTGCCGCGATCGACTTCCCACGGCTGTTCGAATTCAGGAATGCGCAGATTCGACACCGAGAAACCGGTGAGCCCGGCTTTCGGTTTGGCGCCGCGGCCCGTTGCTCCCTCGTCGCGGATCTCACCGCCCGACCCGGTCGCGGCGCCGGGAAACGGCGAGATCGCGGTCGGATGATTGTGCGTTTCGACTTTCGCGAGGATGTGCGTATCGTCTTCGTGGTAGCCGTATTCGCCGCTCGCCGGGTCGCTGAAGAAGCGCGCGATTCGCCCGCCCTCGATCACGGCGGCATTGTCCTTGTACGCGACCAGCGTGCCTTTTGGGTTGAGCGCGTGCGTTTCGCGGATCATGCCGAAAAGCGTTTTGTCCTTACGCTTGCCGTCGATAATCCAGTCCGCGTTGAAGATCTTATGGCGACAGTGTTCCGAGTTCGCCTGCGCGAACATCATGAGTTCGACGTCGGTCGGATTGCGCCCGAGCCGTGTGAACGTCTGCGCCAGGTAATCGATCTCATCCGGCGCGAGCGCGAGCCCGAACTCCCGATCCGCCGCTTCGAGCGCGCCTCGCCCGCCGCCGAGAACGTCGACCAGCGCAAGCGGCGCCGGCTCCGCGTCCTCGAACATCGCGATCGGCCGCTCGACCACGGTTTCGGTCATGCGATCGTGCAGCAGCGGGATCAACCGCTCGCGCTCCGCCGGATCGAGCGCCGTGCCGTCGGTTTTCGATGCGTGCCACGCCACTGCGCGTTCGACGCGCTTCACCTTGCTCAACCCGCACCGATGCACGATATCGGTCGCCTTACTCGACCAGGGGGACAGCGTGCCGACGCGTGGAACGACCAGCAGCAATTCGCCGCTCGGCGCGGTCTCGATCGCCTCGGACTGCGGACCGTAGCGCAATAAGCGCTT
>DASWLD010000219.1:0-9857 GCA_036396275.1 Burkholderiales bacterium | reverse complement strand
AGGTCGGCATCGACTTGCCGCGCCATCGGCGCGCGTAAACGCGACGGCGCGGCGGCGCGATCCTCCCATCGCAGGCAGGCGATGGTTACGTTGTCGCAGCTCTCGCCCATGCGCTTTTCGGTGGTGTAGAGCATTTCCTCGATCCCGATTTCGAGCTTCGGCGTCGCCAGATAGCGGCCGATTTCCTTGGTTGGCATTCCTTCCCAGAGGCCGTCGCTGCACAGCAGTATCGAGTCGCCCGGTTGCAGCGGGGTTTCCTCGCCGAGCGAGATGCGCGGGTCGCCGCTGCCGCCGAGCGAGCGCAAGAGATAGCTCTTGCGCGGATGGTTCGCCATTTCGTCTTCGGTGATCACGCCGTCGCGGCGCAGCTCCTCGATGGTGGAATGATCTTCGGTGCGCCTGACCAGTTGCGTGCCGCGGTAGTGATACAAGCGGCTGTCGCCGACATGCGCCCAATAGGCATAACCGCTTTGCACCAAGCACAGGACGCAGGTGGTGCGCGCTTCGAGCGGCGGCGAATGCGCGCGAGCACGCGCCACCACGGAGCTGTGTGCCTTGAGCATGGTCAACGCCAGAAACGCGAACGGGTCCGGAAGCTGCGGTTGCTTGACGCCCTGAAACAGCCGCACCACCGTCTCGACCGCCGTTTGCGCGGCCAGCTCGCCGCCGGAATGCCCGCCGAGGCCGTCGGCGACGGCGAGCAGCACCGCGTTCTTGCGCTCGGCGATACCTACACGATCTTCGTTGTGCAGGCGGCCGCCGGCACTGGTGAACTGAGCGATCTGGTATTTCATCCGGCCTGTTTTTTGTTGAGCCAGGACAACCGGCGCAGTCGATCGATCACGCCCATCTCCGATTCCGGTTCCGCCGCCACCGGCCGCTCGAAGCGGTCGATCAGCTCTTGCACGGTTTGCGGCCGATCGAGCTGATCCATTTGCAGGCACCAGTCGATGATCTCGAGCAGTTCTTGCGAGTAGCGGCCGGCGTAGACGCGCGTCGCGGGCCGATACTTGTCGCGCTCGGCGCGCTCGGGCGCCGCTGGCGGCGATTTGCCGCTGATGCAGGCGAGCATCGACGCGCCGATGGCGTATAGATCGGTCCACGGCCCGAGGTGGCCGCGTCGATGCTGCTCGATCGGCGCGTAGCCGAGCGTCAACGTGTGCGCGCCGAGCGCGCGGTTGTCGCGATAGGCCGGTTGCGCGGCGCCGAAGTCGAGCAAGAGCGGTTTGCCGCCGGGGCGCAGGAAGATATTCGGCGGTTTGATGTCGAGGTGCAGCATGTTATGCGAGTGCAGTTCGCGTAAACCGAGCAGTAGTTGTGGAAACACGGTGCGCAGAAACTTCTCCGACAACCCGCCGCGACGACGCCGGATGTACCAGCTGAGATCGGTTCCTTTCTCGTGGCGCATGACGAGGTAGACGGTGTTGTTCTCGCGGAAAAAATCGATCACGCGGACAACGCTCGGGTGGTTGATCTTGGCAAGCGCGGCGGCCTCGTCGAAAAAGCGCTTGATGCCTTGGCGAAACGGGCCGTCGGTTTCGGTGGACAGGGTCTCGACCGATGAATCCTTCGCGCGCCGCGCCTGATTGCTCGGTAGATATTCCTTAATGACGACGCGTTGCTCGCGGTCGACGTCGTCGGCGAGATAGACGATGCTGAATCCGCCGCCGCTCAGGGTGCGCACAATTCGGTATTGACGCAACGTGTAGCCGGGAGGCAGTGCGTTCTGGATTTTACTTTTCATCGGCAAAAAGACTTCGATCGGGCTGCTCGACCGTACCTTCAGAGTATAGAAGGCTGTACACGCTTGGCGGCCCCGCGGTTTTACCCGCGCGATATTCGGGCTACCATCGCGACCTCACACTTAGGCCGCCACGCCATGACGCTCAGCATGACCGCTTTCGCCCGCCGCAGCGCCGATTTCGCGGCGGGTGCGCTGGTTTGGGAGCTGCGATCCGTTAATCATCGCTACCTCGACATCGGCCTGAGATTGCCCGACGAGCTGCGCGCGATCGAGCCCGGCGTGCGGGAACGGATCGCCCGGCGGCTCGAACGCGGCAAGGTTGACGCCACCCTCAAGTTCCAAGTCAAAGAATCGGTTGCCGGATTGACGCTCGACGCCGTCGCGGCGCGCCAGCTGCTGGTTGTCGGCGGGGAGGTACGACAGTTCGCCGCGGAGCTCGTGCCGATGTCGGTGAGTGACGTGTTGCGGTGGCCGGGGGTGCTGCGCTCACCGGGGCTCGATGCGGATGCCTTGGGTAACGACGCGCTGGCGCTTTGTGAGGCGACGATCGAGGAACTGGTCGCCACCCGCGCGCGCGAGGGCGAACGATTGCGCGCTGTTCTTGAAGAGCGACTGCGCACGATCCGCGAGTTGCTGGAACGACTCGTGAAGCTGCTGCCCGAGATCGCGCGGGACTATCGAGCGCGTTTGGAAACGCGGCTCGACGAGATTCGCGCACAGCTCGAACCGACACGGTTAGAGCAGGAACTTGTCATCTTCGCCACGCGCGCGGACATCGCCGAGGAAGTTGATCGCTTGCGCGCGCACGTCGTCGAAGTGGCGCGCGTGCTCGGAAGCCGCGGCCCGGCCGGTCGGCGGCTCGACTTCTTGATGCAGGAATTGAATCGAGAAGCCAATACGCTCGCGTCGAAGTCGGTCGATCTACGGCTTACGAACATCGCGGTGGAGCTGAAGGTGCTGATCGAGCAAATGCGCGAACAGGTGCAAAACATCGAGTAATATTTTCGGAACCGCAGATAAACGCAGATGAACGCGGATAAGAACCAAATCCGTCAAAACGGTTTTCTTTCATATCTGCGTTCATCTGCGTTCATCTGCGGTTTCACGAATGCATAAAAGCAATATTTTCATTCTTTCGGCGGCGTCCGGTACCGGCAAGACGAGCCTGGCGCGGGCGTTGGTGGAACGGTTGCCGGATGTCACGCTTTCGATTTCACACACGACACGCGCGCCGCGGCCGGGCGAGCGCAACGGCGAGCACTACTACTTCGTCGCGCCGGCGGAGTTTCAGGCGATGATCGATCGCGGCGAGTTTCTCGAGCACGCCGAAGTATTTGGAAATCGTTACGGCACCGCTCGTGCCGCCGTGGAGCGAATTTTGGCGAAGGGCAAGCGTGTGATCTTCGATATCGACTGGCAAGGCGCGCGCGCGATCAAACGCGAGTGGCCGCAGGCGCAGGCCATCTTTCTGCTACCCCCGTCGCGCGCCACCCTTGAGCGGCGGTTGCGGGGGCGCGGTCAGGACAAACCGGACGTGATCGCGCGCCGCATGCAGGCGGCCGTGGATGAGATGCGTCATCACGACGAATTCGACTACGCCATCGTGAACGACGACTTCGATCGCGCCCTGGCGGACCTCGAAGCGATCGTAAACGGCAAGCCCTACGAGCGGCGCGCGCTGACCCTCGATATCGAAGCGCTGTTCAGGGCGTAGGCGCTCGTCTGGCGTTAACGCCTGTCGGCCAGTAAGATAACCGACTTGAGAACCGCGTCAGCACACCATTCGCGGCGGCGCTGTTACGCCGTCTCTCCCGCGTCGTCTAACGGTACGGCTCGCGAGTCGTATCCTTTGTCGAAATTGGTTGAGATGAGGTTTACGAGCGTATTCGCAGAAATGCGCCATACTATTATTGAGTAAAGAGGTAACGCATGGCCCGTATTACCGTAGAAGATTGTCTGGAAAACGTCGACAACCGTTTTCAATTGGTGCTGGTCGCCGCCAAGCGCGCGCGCCAGCTGACGTTGGGTGCGGAAGCCTGCGTACCGAAAGAAAACGACAAGCCGACGGTGCTCGCGCTGCGCGAGATCGCCGGCGGTTTCGTGACCAACGCTATCCTCGACGAGGAGAGCCCGCCGCCGGGGCTCGAGGCAGACGACGATGCAACCGAGCAAAACCCGGCCGCCGACCTCGCCGCCAAGCCGGGGGAAGACGCGGCCGCGCCCACGCTCTAACGCCGCGGAAGCGATCCGGCGGCGGGACGACGAGACGCCGCCACACGAGCGGCTCGCGCCGGCGCATTTCGAGATCGACGATCTCTGTACGCTGCTGGCGCCCTATCTCGACCATAAAGACGTCGCCGACGTGCGCGCGGCCTATCGGTTCGGCGCCGACGCACACGCCGGCCAGCGCCGCGTCAGCGGCGAGCCGTACATCTCCCATCCGCTCGAAGTGGCGCACATTCTGGCGTCGATGCACATGGACGCGAAGAGCATCATCGCCGCGATTCTGCACGACGTTATCGAAGACACGAAAACCGCGAAGGAGGCCATCGCCGGTGTTTTCGGCAAGGACGTGGCCGAACTTGTCGACGGCGTGTCGAAGATTACGCGCATCGAATTCCAGAGCCAGGAAGAGGCGCAAGCCGAAAACTTTCGCAAGATGCTGCTCGCGATGGCGAGCGACATTCGCGTCATCCTGATCAAGCTTGCCGACCGGCTGCACAACATGCGCACCATCGGCGCTCTGCCGCGCGAGCGCCAGCGGGCCCTGGCGCGCGAGACGCTCGACATTTATTCGCCGATCGCCAATCGTCTGGGTGTGCACCAGTGGTCGGTCGAGCTCGAAGACCTGGCGATGGCGACGCTCTATCCGCTGCGCTATCGCATCCTGAACGAGTCGATTCGCAAGCGCCGCGCGAATCGCAAGGCGATCGTCGAAAAAGTGAAAACCGCGATGCTGCAGCAGCTCGAGCTCGAAGGCGTTACGGCGGATCTCACCGGGCGCGAGAAAAACGTCTACGGCATCTACCGCAAGATGCTGACCAAGAAACTCACGTTCGACCAGGTGTACGACATCTACGGATTTCGGGTTATCGTCGACAAGGCCGACACCTGCTACCGCGTGCTTGGAATGCTGCACAATCTATACAAGCCGATTCCCGGGCGATTTAAGGACTATATCGCCATCCCCAAGGCGAACGGTTATCAGTCGCTGCACACGGTCGTGTTCGGGCCGTTCGGCGTGTCGATCGAGCTGCAAATTCGCACGGGCGAGATGCATCGCGTCGCCGAGGCCGGCGTCGCGTCGCATTGGCTCTACAAGAGCGGTGAACTCGGTTCGGACGGCATGCGCCAGCGCGCGCTGCAATGGCTGAAGGAGTTGCTCGAGATCCAACAAAAGGCCGGCAACCCCCGCGAATTTCTGGAGCATCTGAAGATCGACCTATTTCCGGATGAGGTGTACGTCTTCACGCCGAACGGCGCGATCAAAAAATTGCCGCGTGGCGCCACGGTCATCGACTTCGCCTACGACGTGCATACCGACATCGGCAATCATTGCGTCGGCGCGAAGGTGAACCACGAGCTGACGCCGCTGCGCACGACGCTCAAGAACGGCGATCACGTCGAGATACTGACCTCGCCCGCGGGCTATCCGAGTCCGTCGTGGCTCGATTTCGTCGCGACCGGCAAGGCGCGAGCGCACATTCGCAGCTTCCTAAAAGGCCGCGAGTTCGGCGGCGCGGTCGATCTCGGAGGCCGGCTTCTCGACCGGGCGCTCAAGGATTTGGGCGCGGATGCCGCGCCGGTGACCGACGAGCAGCGCGAGAAGCTGATCGCCGGTCTGAAACTCAAGAATTGGAACCAGTTGCTGAACGACATCGGCCTCGGGAATCGGGTGGCGGCGGTCGTGGCGCGCCAGCTGGTGCCGAAAACAGCGGTACCGGCGTCCGGGTTCGGCTTTACGCAGCGGTTCCGGAAATTGCTGCGCAAGAGCGACAAGGAGCCGGTGCTCGCGATCCGCGGCACGGAAGGCGTGGTCGTTACCTATGCGCGCTGCTGCCGACCGATACCGGGGGACCCGATTCTCGGTTTCCTGTCCGCGGGGCGCGGCATCGTCGTACACACCGAGGACTGCAAGAACGTCGCCAAGTTTCGCAAGCACCCCGAGCAGTGGATCGACGTGCGCTGGGAGCAAAGTATCGAAGGCGTGTTTCCGGTGGCCATTCGGGTGGAAGTGCGCAACAACCGCGGCGTGCTCGCGTCAGTCGCGGCCGCGATCGCGGAACAGGAAGCGAACATCGATTCGGTGTCGTTCGACGACCGCGACGGCCGCTACACCACCATGGATTTCACGGTCGAGGTAAAGGACCGCGTCCATCTCGCCAGCATCATGCGCCGCATCCGCGCGCTCGATACCGTGGTACGAATCAACCGTAAGAAAGGCTGAGCCGAATCCTTCGCTTGGCGATGGTCTTGCATTCGCGCGGGCCGCCGCCGACACTTTTGCCCTCTATCGAAGAGGGCAATCATGAACAAACAGGTTATTTCCACCCCCGCAGCGCCTAAAGCGCTCGGGCCGTATTCTCAAGCCGTGCGTGCCGGTCAAACGGTGTACTTATCCGGGCAGATACCGCTCAATCCGCAAACCGGGGACCTAGAGACCGGGGATATGGCCGCGCAGATCACCCGCGTGTTTGAAAACCTTCGCGCGGTTGCGCGAGCGGCCGGAGGCGATCTGAGCGATGTCGTCAAGTTGAACGTCTATCTAACGGATCTCGGCCACTTCGCGCTCGTCAACGAGGTCATGGCGCGCTACTTCACGCCGCCCTACCCCGCGCGTGCGGCGGTCGGTGTAGCTGCGCTGCCGAAGGGGGCAGCGGTCGAGATGGACGCGGTACTTATACTGCCAAGTAGCAAGTGACAAGTAGCAAGCGAGACGTAGCGATTGGTTTCTTGCTACTTGCAACTTGAACCTTGCTACTGAACTTATGGATATTTCTACCGCGCCGCTCACGCGCTTCAAGGGTGTCGGGCCGCGCGTCGCCGAGAAGTTAAGCGTGTTGGGGCTGATGACGGTTCAGGACCTGCTGTTTCATTTGCCCGCGCGCTACCAAGATCGTACGTGCCTGACGGCGCTCGGGTCGCTGCGGCCGGGACGGGAGGCGTTGATCGCCGGCCGGATCGAACTCGTTGATGTTGTCCGCCGTCGCCGCCGCGCGCTGGTTTGTCGACTCGCCGATTCCACCGGCCACGTGCACCTGCGGTTTTTTCACTTCAACGCCGCGCAGCGCGACCAGCTCGCGCGCGGGCGCTGGCTGCGCTGTTTCGGGTCGGCGCGCTTCGGGCCGGCGGGGTTGGAGATGGCGCATCCGGAATACCTGCTGCTACCCGAAGGCGAGACGCCGCGGCCGGAGGATCATCTGACGCCGGTATATCCGGCGACCGCCGGCCTGAGCCAAGCGTATCTGCGGCGTCTCATCGGCCAGGCACTCGACCGCCATCTGGATCACCTAACTGAACTCTTGACCGATACCGTGCTCGAGCAAATGCAGTTGCCCAGTCTGCGCGATGCGTTGGCGCTCGTGCATCGGCCGCCACCCGGTACCGATGTCGTCGCGCTCATGAGCGGACAGGCGCCGGCGCAGCAGCGTTTGGCGTTCGAAGAGCTGCTGGCGTACTACCTGAGCTTGCAACGGGTTCGCGCGCGACTTCGCGCCGAACCGGCGCCGCCCATGGCGGCTTCCGGAACCCTGGCGCGACAACTGATCGCGAAATTGCCCTTCACGCTCACGGGCGCGCAACAACGCGTCTTCAGCGAAATCCAACGCGATCTCGCGCGGCCGCAGCCGATGCAGCGACTGGTGCAAGGCGACGTCGGTTCGGGCAAGACCGTGATCGCGGCGTGCGCGGCGTTGCTGGCGGTGGAAGCAGGCTATCAGGTGGCGTTCATGGCCCCGACCGAGTTGTTGGCCGAACAGCACCTGAAGAATTTGAGCGAGTGGTTGTTGCCGCTTGGGGTCGGGCTAACCGGCCTGTCCGGCCGCTTGACCGGCCGGGCGCGTACGGCGGCATATGTCGACGTCGCCGAGGGGCGCGCTCGCGTCGTCGTCGGGACGCACGCGTTGTTTCAGGATGACGTGCGCTTTGCGCGGCTTGGGCTCATCGTTGTCGACGAGCAGCACCGTTTCGGGGTACAGCAGCGGATGCGCCTGCGTACCAAAGGCAGCAGCGACGGACTGCTACCGCACCAGCTCATCATGAGCGCGACGCCGATTCCGCGCACGCTCGCGCAAAGCGTTTATGCGGATCTCGACGTGTCGATCGTCGATGAACTGCCCGCGGGCCGTCAGCCGGTCGAAACCGTCGCGGTGCCGGCCGCCCGGCGTGCCGAGGTCGTGCGTCGCGTGCACGAAGCCTGCGCCGGCGGACGCCAAGCCTATTGGGTTTGCCCGCTGATCGAGGAATCGGAAACGCTCGATCTTGAGACCGCGACGCGAACCGCCGAAGCGTTGGCAGAGGCGCTGCCGGACCTCAAGGTTGCGCTGGTGCATGGACGCTTGAAGCCCGCCGAGAAGGAACGCGGGATGGGGGCGTTCAAGCGCGGCGATGTTCATCTGCTGGTCGCGACCACCGTCATCGAAGTCGGCGTCGATGTGCCCAACGCCTCGCTCATGATTATCGAAAATGCCGAGCGCCTCGGGTTGTCGCAGTTGCATCAATTGCGCGGGCGCGTAGGACGCGGCGCCGCGCAGAGCAGTTGCGTGCTGCTGTATCAGGCGCCGCTGTCCGAGGTCGCGCGCGATCGCTTGGCGGCGCTGCGCGAAACCAACGACGGGTTTGAAATCGCACGGCGCGACTTGGAGATGCGCGGACCGGGCGAGTTGCTCGGAACGCGGCAGACCGGGCTCGCCGCGTTTCATATCGCCGATATCGTGCGCGACCACCGGTTGTTGCCGCGCGTGCAGCAAACCGCGGCGCACTTGCACGAGCGCCACCCCGAGCGGGTCGAGCCGATCATTCGGCGTTGGCTCGGCCGGCGCGAGGACTACGGCGCGGTATGACCGCGGTCGCGGAACGCTTGGCGGACTACGCGCGTCTGATGCGCCTGCATCGGCCGATCGGCACGTTGCTTTTGCTATGGCCGACGCTGTGGGCGCTGTGGTTCGCCGCCGCCGGCGTTCCCGATCTCAAGCTGCTGCTGGTTTTCTGCGCTGGCGTTCTGCTGATGCGCTCCGCCGGTTGCGTCATCAACGACTATCTGGATCGCGATTTCGATCCCCACGTCGCGCGTACACGCGCGCGCCCGATCGGCGCCGGCCGCGTACAACCGCGCGAAGCGCTCGTTTTGTTCGCATCGCTTTGTCTCGTTGCTTTCGCTCTGGTATTGACGCTAAACCGGTATGCTATCGCGTTGTCGTTCGTCGCCGTGTTTCTGGCCGTATCCTATCCGTTGTTTAAGCGCTGGACCCATTTGCCGCAGATCTACCTGGGCGTCACCTTCGGGTGGGGCATTCCGATGGCGTTCGCCGCGCAGACCAATAGTCTGCCGTCACTCGCGTGGTGGCTGCTCGCCGCCAATATAAGCTGGGTGCTCGCGTACGACACCGCCTATGCGATGGCCGATCGCGCCGATGATCTCAAAATCGGCGTGAAGTCGACCGCCATTCTTTTCGGCGACTGCGATCGGCTTTTCATCGGATTATTTCACTTCGGCGCGCTGGCGCTGCTCGCGGCCGCCGGGTTCATGGCCGGCCGTGGGATACTGTACGACGCGGGGCTGGTGATTGCCGCTGGGATCGCCGTGCAGCAGCAGTTGGCGATTCGCGATCGCGACCCGCAAGCGTGCTTTCGCGTTTTTTTGGAGAACAATCGCTTCGGCGCGGTCGTCTTTGTCGGGCTCGTGCTCGATTACCACGCCCTTTGAACCGCGTGAGCGAACCAACTCTGCTGCACATGGATGTGCGAATGTCGCGAGCGCAGGATGCGCAGGAGCGACCCCCTCTCCCACCGGGAGAGGGCAGGGGGTGAGGGACAGCGAATATCGAAGGTTCATGGTTCGTGAACTGTTTAGTAACGATACATAACGCTTTGGGTGACCCATGAAACTCTTCGG
>DASWLD010000218.1:0-6121 GCA_036396275.1 Burkholderiales bacterium | reverse complement strand
TCGGTGTCGACGATCTTCTGCTTGCCGGTGTAGAACGGGTGGCACTTGGCACAGACTTCGACGTGCAGGTCGCGCCCGGCGGTCGAACGGGTCTTGAACGTATTGCCGCACGCGCAGGTTACGGTGATTTCGCCATATTCGGGATGGATGCCGGCCTTCATGGAAGTCTTCTCTCGCCACGTGCCGCCGTCGGCGGCCGAATAATTTAAGTCTTTTCCGACTCCCCCTCTCCCACCGGGAGAGGGCAAGGGGTGAGGGCCGGCGTTTTCGCAAGCCTTTCTCCCTTAGTCGAGAGGAAAGCTGAACGACGACTCTCGGGGCCGCGTAGTCTAGGGAAAAGCGCCGATGGCGGCAAGTTGGGTAGGGTGAGTCGGGGTTGGGCGCCGCTATCGCTTCATCGAATCGAAGAATTCCCCGTTATTCTTGGTGGCGCGTAGCTTCTCCAGCAGGAATTCGGAAGCTTCCAGCTCGTCCATTTGGTGCAGCAGCTTGCGCAGGATCCAAGTCTTCTGGAGCTCGTCCGGCGGCAGCAGCAGTTCTTCGCGGCGCGTGCCGGAGCGATTGATGTTGATCGACGGATACACGCGCTTTTCGGACAGTCGCCGGTCGAGGTGGATTTCCATGTTGCCGGTGCCTTTGAATTCCTCGTAGATCACATCGTCCATCTTCGAGCCGGTGTCGATTAACGCGGTTGCAAGGATCGTGAGGCTGCCGCCCTCTTCGATGTTGCGCGCGGCACCGAAGAATCGCTTCGGACGTTGCAAGGCGTTTGCATCCACACCACCCGTCAACACCTTGCCTGACGCGGGAACGACCGTGTTATAGGCGCGCGCGAGGCGCGTGATCGAATCGAGCAGGATGATGACGTCGCGCTTGTGTTCCACGAGGCGCTTGGCCTTTTCAATCACCATCTCCGCGACTTGCACGTGGCGGGCCGCCGGTTCGTCGAACGTCGAGGCCACAACCTCGCCCCGCACCGAACGCTGCATTTCGGTGACTTCTTCCGGACGCTCGTCGATCAAGAGGACCATTAGCATGGAATCGGGAATATTCGCGGTGATCGAGTGCGCGATGTTTTGCAGCATCACGGTCTTACCGGCTTTCGGCGGTGACACGATCAAGCCGCGCTGGCCCTTGCCAATAGGCGCGACCAGATCGATGACGCGCGAGGTGAGATTCTCGCTCGATGCGTTGTCGCGCTCGAGCCGCATGCGGTCCTGTGGGTGCAGCGGCGTGAGATTCTCGAACAGGACTTTGTTCTTCGCCTCTTCCGGCGACTGGAAGTTGATTTCCTCGACCTTCAGCAGCGCGAAGTAGCGCTCCGATTCCTTCGGCGGCCGGATGTTCCCCTTGACGGTGTCCCCGGTGCGCAAATTAAAGCGGCGGATTTGCGACGGTGAGACGTAAATATCGTCCGGGCCGGCGAGGTAAGAGCTGTCACCGGAGCGCAGGAAGCCGAAGCCGTCTTGCAATATTTCAACCACGCCCTCGCCGACGATATCTTCGCCCTTCTTGGCTTGCGCCTTGAGGATGGCGAAGATGAGGTCCTGTTTGCGCAGCCGGCTGCCGCCCTCGAGTTCCAGGGCGTGCGCCATTTCGGCCAGCTCGGTCGCGGGTTTCTTCTTAAGCTCGGAGAGGTTCATTAAGGTTGGGGTCATTGCATCCACCGCTCTCAGGGACACGGGTCCTGAAGTTGCCCGCCGCCGAATGTCGGGGGGGCGTGAAGGAACAAGGGTTTAACGGAAAAAGAAGTAGGATTTATTTACAAGGGAAGCGCGTGCTCACCTTTCTTTTTAAACACTATCACCTGTTTTGGGGTTCGTCCAGTGCGGCGAGCGTCCTACAGGTGCCCGTCGAGGAAGGCGGACAGCTGCGATTTCGACACCGCCCCGACCTTGGTGGCTTCGACACCGCCGTTCTTGAACAGCATCAGCGTCGGGATGCCGCGGATGCCGTATTTCGGCGGCGTCGCGGGGTTCTCGTCGATGTTAAGCTTGGCGATCTTCAGGCGCCCGCCGTATTCGCGCGCGATCTCCTCGAGCACCGGCGCGATCATCTTGCAGGGCCCGCACCATTCGGCCCAGTAGTCAACGAGAACGGGCGATGAACTCTTCAACACGTCTTGTTCGAAACTGTTGTCGGTGACGCTAATAATGTCTGCGCTCATTTACACTACTTCTCCATATCGATGAAATAAGGATCTGGCCGGCGACCGCGAACGGCTTCAGGCTGGGTAGTCAGGGGTTGACGATATTTGAGCGAAATAGCTTGTCCAATGCAAGCAGGGTCGTAGCGCGCTGCTCCCGTTGACCGCTGTCATTGCTTCCCAGCTATTGTTATTCTTCAAGTTATATAAGGGGAAATGAGCGAACACCACCTCACCGAACTGCCGTTCAGCCGGTTAAACCTACCTGACACCCTCCTCGCGGGCGTGCACAAGGCCGGTTTCGAGTGCTGTACGCCGATCCAGGCGCAAGCGCTGCCGCTGGCCCTAACCGGGCGCGACGTGGCCGGGCAGGCCCAGACGGGTACCGGCAAGACGGCGGCGTTCTTGTTGGCGACGTTCAACTACTTGCTGACGCATCCGGCGCCCGACAATCGCGCGCCGACGCAGCCGCGCGCCATCATTCTGGCGCCGACCCGGGAGCTGGCGGTGCAAATCCACAAGGACGCGGAAACCTTGGGGACGAGCGCCGGCTTTCGATTGAATCTGGTCTTCGGCGGCACCGGCTACGACACCCAGCGCCGCGACCTCGAAGCCGGTTGCGACGTGCTGATCGGCACGCCCGGCCGCATCATCGATTACTTCAAACAGCATGTGTTCGACTTGAAGGCCATTCAAGTCATGGTGCTCGACGAGGCCGACCGCATGTTCGATCTCGGTTTCATCAAGGACATCCGCTTCCTGTTGCGCCGCATGCCGCCGCCGGACCAACGGTTGAACATGCTGTTTTCGGCGACGCTGTCCCATCGTGTCATGGAACTCGCGTACGAACACATGAACAATCCGGAGTTCGTGCGCATCGACGCCGATCGACGCACCGTGGACACGGTGGAACAGGTGCTGTACCACACCGCCAACGACGAAAAGATTCCGCTGCTCGTGTGGCTGCTGAAGCATCGCGATCCGACGCGCAGCCTCGTGTTCGTGAACACCAAGGACATGGGCGAGCGCTTGGTCGGGTGGCTCAAAGCCAACGATTGGCGCGCCGAGATCCTTTCCGGCGACGTCCCGCAAAATATCCGGCTGCGGCTGCTCGGCGACTTCAGCGAAGGGCGGCTCCCGCTATTGGTCGCGACCGACGTGGCCGCGCGCGGCCTGCATATTCCGGACGTGTCGCACGTGTTCAACTTCGACCTGCCGCAAAACGCCGAGGACTACGTGCATCGCATCGGGCGCACCGCCCGCGCCGGCAAGAGCGGCGACGCGGTAAGCTTTGCTTGCGAACGCTACGTGTTCGCGTTGCCGGAAATCGAAGCCTATCTCGGCCACAAGATTTCGGTCGATAAGTTCGACGTGGCCGCGTTGCCGGCGTTGAACCGACCGCTCGGGCGGCCACCGCGGCGCGATCGCCCGGCGCGCTCGGACAAGCATGAGCGTGGCGGCAAGCGCCGCGAGCACCGCGTCGAACGTCGTCCGCGGCCCGACGCCGAGTCGGCGGCACCACCACCACCACCGGCACCGGCACCGCAACGGCCGGTGGCGGCAGCGGCGCCCGCGAAGCCGGCCGAGAGCGTAAAGGCGCACGCGCCGCGGCCGACAACGCGTCGCCGAGGTGGCTTCGAAAAGCCCGTCGTCGGTTAACCGGCGGTGCACTACTGACAGTCCTTACCGCAGGAGGAGAGACATGGCTCGACTCATTACATCCGAAGGAAAAGACGTAACCGATTTTCCGACGATACGTACGCGGCTCGCGAAGCTCGGTATTTCGCTGAATGCATGGGCGGCGCCGCAGAGCGCGCGCGCGAAACAGCTGCTCGATCAAAAGAGTTTGAACGACGCCGAGAAGGAAGAGCTGTTGGGCTTCGTGGAAAATCGCTTCGAGCAATTAAAGAACGAGAAGGGATACGTCACCCGCGACATGGTGGTCATGCACGAGGACGTGCCGGGCATCGGCGACATCCTGAACAAGTTCAACAAGATTCACTATCACACCGACGATGAGGTGCGCTACATCCTCGCGGGACGCGGCTACTTCGGCTTCGTCGAACCCGAAGGCGGCCAGTTTCTGCTCGAAGTAACGGCCGGGGACTACATCAACGTGCCGGCGAACACCGAACATTGGTTCGAGTTGCGCGACTCCACGCGCATCAAGGCCGTGCGTTACTTTATCGACACCAGCGGCTGGGCGCCGGTATACACCGAGCGGCGCATGGCGGCGTTCGCGTGATATGAGTTTTTGACGCAAAGACGCAGAGGCGCAAAGAGAAAAGGTATCTATTGTCATCAGGTCTTTGCGTCTTCGCGTCTCTGCGTCAAGTAATCTATGGCTTATTCCTTCGATGATCTCCCGCCGCGCGCGGCGCTGGTTGAGATAGCGCGCGACTTTCACGCGCGCGGTTGGATGGCGGGAACGGCGGGTAACCTCTCGGCGCGCGCGGACGAGGCGCACTTTTGGATCACGGCGAGCGGTTTGCCCAAGGGTCGACTGCAAGAATCGGACTTCATTCTGGTCCGCGCGGCCGATGCGGCGGTGATCGAGCGCGGGCGGGCCGAGCTCGCGCCCTCGGCCGAGACGGCGATACACGCCGCGCTCTACGATCTTTTCCCCGATGCGAACGCATGTCTTCACGGGCACACTGTCAGCGCCTGTCTCGCCGCCGCCCGTACCGCCGCCAAGGCGGCGACACTGCGACTGCCGCCGATCGAAATGATCAAAGGGTTCGACGTGTGGGAGCAGCGCCCGCGCGCGGACCTGGTGTTGTTTGCCAACCATCTGGATGTGGCTCGCGTCGCTCGCGACGTACGAGCGCGTTTTCAAAAATCGCGCCCCAGGATTACCGCGCTCCTGGTGCGGGACCACGGCCCGACTGTTTGGGGAACGAGCCTGCAGCAAGCGTATAACCGTTTCGAAGTCCTGGAATTTCTGCTGAATTATCTCGCGCGCCGCTGACGGCATGGCGTTAAGCGCCGCCCGGTTATCCGCGTTCGCCTTTCTCTGGTATGGTATTTCGCGTGAAGTCACCGCCATGGAATTACTCGGCCGGGTCTTCGGGGTGGCGATCGGTGCGTGTCGCGCTCTGGGGAATGCTGCTGGCGTGGCCGCTGTTCGTGTTGGCGCAGACGGGTCCGTCGGCGCCGCCAAGCGAGACAACGGCCCGCAAAGTGCTTGTGCTGAACATCAACGGTGCCGTCGGCCCGGCGACGGCGGACTATGTGCGCGGCGGACTCGCGCGCGCGGAGGAGATCAAAGCCAGCCTCGTCGTGCTGCGTATCGACACGCCGGGCGGCCTCGACACCGCCATGCGCGACATCATCAAGGGCATCATCGCGTCGCCGGTTCCGGTCGCGACCTTTATCGCGCCCTCCGGCGCGCGCGCCGCCAGCGCGGGCACCTATATCTTTTACGCCAGCCACGTGGCGGCGATGGCACCGGGAACGAATCTCGGTGCCGCGACACCGGTGCGCATCGCTACGCCGGGCCTCGGCGGGGATCAGAAGCCGCAAAAGGAGCCGGCGGGGGAGAAACCGAAGAGCACGTCGAAAAACGGCGCGAAAGACAAAAAGAGCGACGACGCCGGGCCAACACTTGGCGACGATGCCATGAGCCACAAGATAATCAACGATGCGATCGCCTACATTCGCGGTCTGGCGCAGATGCGCGGTCGCAACGCCGACTGGGCGGAAAAAGCCGTGCGCGAAGCGGCGTCGCTGCACGCCGAGGCGGCACTCAAGCTTAACGTTGCCGATTTGATCGCCACCGACGTTCCCGATTTGCTCAAGAAGATCGATGGGCGCAAGGTAAACGTGCAGGGAAAGGAAGTGAAGCTGGCGCTCGCCGGCGCGGAGCTCGAGACCGTCACGCCCGACTGGCGCAACAAGCTGCTCGCCGTGATCACCGATCCGAACGTGGCCTATATCCTGATGATGCTCGGAATCTACGGCATCTTCTTTGAGCTG
>DASWLD010000217.1:0-5039 GCA_036396275.1 Burkholderiales bacterium | reverse complement strand
CACCGCTATATCATCGGCTCAACTGCCCGGCCGGTGGACGCCGGACGGCGAAAAGCAGAATCCACAGGCCCAGTCACCTACGGGAGGTTGCCCATGAACATGTCCCTCAAAGTCCTCGCCGGTGCGACGGCCGCCACGCTGGCGCTCGCCCTCGGCTCGGTCGCGCCCCAGGCCAAGGTCGAGGGCGACACCATCATCCTCGGCTCGGCGATGTCGCTGACCGGCAAGTATGCCGCCAACGGCGTCAACGCGCAGAACGGCTACAACCTCGCGGTCGAGAAGATCAACGAGGCCGGCGGCGTCATGGTCGACGGCAAGTCCTACAAGCTGAAGGTGGTCTACTACGACGACGAGTCGACGCCGGCACGCGGCGCCCAGCTGGCCGAGCGCCTGATCCAGCAGGACGGCGTCAAGTACATGCTGGGCCCCTACAGCTCCGGCCTGACCAAGGCGATCGCGCCGGTCACCGAGAAGTACAAGATCCCGCACGTCGAGGGCAACGGCGCGGCGCGCGAGCTGTTCAACAAGGGGTATCGTTATCTGTTCGCGGTCCTGTCCACCTCCGACTATTACCTGCGCGATGCGGTGAATCTTGCCGCGGAGATGGCGAAGAAAAACGGCCGCGATCCGAAATCGCTGAAGATCGCCATGGCGTTCGAGAACGATCCGTTCAGCCTGGACGTGCGTGACGGAGTCGTGGAAGACGCGAAGCGCCTCGGCATGAAGATCGTTATCGACGACAAGCTGCCGCCCGAACTGAACGACATGTCGGCGACGCTCACAAAGGTGAAAGCGTTGAAGCCCGATCTGCTGGTCGTTTCCGGGCACGCCAAAGGCGCGACCTTGGTGGCGCGCCAAGTGGCCGAGATGAAAGTGGACGTGCCAATGATTGCCATCACGCATTGCGATTCGGCTAAATTGGCGCAAACCCTGGGTAAAGTGGCCGAGCACCTGTTGTGCGCTTCGCAGTGGGATCGCAGCCTGAGCTATTCCGATAAATGGTTCGGTTCCGCCGAGGAGTACTCCAAGCGCTTCGAGAAGGAATTCGGCTACGCGCCGCCGTATCAGGCGGCCGAATCGACCGCGGCGGCGCTGGTGTATGTCGATGCGTTCGCCCGCGCCGGGTCGTTCGATCCGGCGAAAGTGCGCGATGCGATCGCGGCCACCGACATGATGACGTTCTACGGGCCGGTCAAGTTCGACGCGGCCGGTAAGAACGTCGCCAAGCCGATGGTGCTGTATCAGATTCAGGGCGGAGAATATAAAGTCGTGGCGCCCACGAAGTGGGCCAGCGCCAAGCTCGTCTGGCCGCGGACCCAACCGCAGTAACGACAACGCCGTCTCGTTCCCCGGCCCCGCCGCGCGCGGGGTTGGGAGGGTTTCCGCGGAATGGACAATATTCTGTTGTTGTTCGACGCGCCGGTTCTATCGGTCCAACTTCTGCTCGACGGCCTATTGATCGGCGCGATCTTCGCGCTTGCCGCCTACGGGATGGCGCTGGTCTGGGGCGTGATGAATCTGATCAACATCGCCCAGGGGGAATTCGTCATGCTCGGCGGGTACACGGCGTTTTTCTTGTACACCGCCGGCATCCATCCGCTGTTCGGAATACCGGTCGCGGCCGTTATCATGTTTTTCGTCGGCTGGGCGTTGTACCGCACGATTATTTTTCGCATCGTCGATAAGGATTTGTTCATTTCGATCTTGGCGACGTTCGGTCTGAGCATTCTGCTGCAGCAGCTCGCGAACCAAATATTCGACGCCGACGTACGCACCGCCGAATCCGGCTTCGGATCGTATTTTCTGTTCGACGGGCTGGTCACGGTTTCTCAAATCAAGCTGATCGCTTTCGCCTGTGCCCTGATCGTCGGCGCGGCGCTGATGTTGTTCTTGAAGCGCTCGCGCATGGGGCAGGCGATCCGTGCCACCGCGCAAAACGCGCGCGCGGCGCGCATCATGGGCATCGACACCGACCGCGTGTACGCCTGGACCTTCGGGTTGAATGCGGCGATTTGCGGCGCGGCCGGCGCTTTGGTCGCCATGACTTGGATCGTGCATCCCTATCTCGGGCTGCCTTACACCGTGCGTGCGTTCATGATCGTGATCGTCGCCGGGCTCGGCAACGTGTTCGGCGTGTTCGGGGCCGGCGTTGGCTTGGGTGTGGCGGAGAACTTCGCCGGATTCATACTTGGCGCGGAGTATCAGGCGGCGTTCGTGTTCGGCCTGCTCGTGGTTATTCTGGTGTGGCGCCGCTTCCGGCTCGCGCGCGAGCGGCGCTATCTACGATGAACCGCAACGGTTTGCGCTTCGGCTTCTACGCCGTCCTGGTTGTGGTCGCTATTGCGCTGCCGTGGATGGCGCCCGACTTTCGCACGCAGCTGTCGTTCCTGTGGGTGATGGTCGTTTTTGCCCTCACCTGGGATCTGCTCGGAGGACAGATGGGCTACAACTCCTTCGGCAACATTGTGTTCTTTGGCATCGGCATGTATGCCTGTGCCGTGGTTCAACGCGACTCGGGATTGAGCTATTACCCGGGTTTGTTCGTCGGCATGGGTGTCGGCGCCGCGGTTGCGGTCGCGGCGGCCGGGATTCTCGGGTCCGGCATGCTCGGATTGCGCGGACACTACTTCGCAATCGGTACGCTCGGGCTTGGTATCGCGGCGGGCGAAATCGCCGGCGGCTGGGATTACATCGGCGCCGGCTCGGGTTTGGTGCCGCCGCTCTTTCCGGGGGCGATCGGTGGGCGCGAAACATTTTTCTATTTCATTTGCCTGGCGCTCGCGGCGATGACGTTTCCGACCCTGCGCTGGCTCTATGCCGGGCGCTTCGGTCTCGTGATCAACGCCATTCGCGACGACGAGGACAAAGCGGAAGCGATGGGCATCGCAACGACGCGCTACAAGACCGCGGCCTGGTGTATCTCGGCGTTGTTTCTCGGATTAATCGGCGCGGCGGCCGGCAACTTGATCGGCTTCATCGACCCGCGCGACGTCGCCTTTGCCGGTGCGACCTACGGCGTGTGGATGGTGCTGATGGCAATCCTCGGCGGCAAGGGTACGCTTTGGGGTCCGGTGATCGGTGCCGTGATTTTTCACGTTACGCAGGAATTGTTCTGGACCTATCTTCTGGGTTGGCAGCGTGTCGCGCTTGGCATTCTCATTGTGTTCATCGTCGTGTTTTTCCCGCTCGGGATACTCGGTTGGGCGCGCGAGCGCTGGCCGGAGCGCTTTGGTCATCGCGTCGAGGAAACCGTGGCGCAGCCGAAGGCCGGTCAATGACGAACATTCTGGAAGTACGCGGCGCACGCAAGACGTTCGGCGGCGTGATCGCGAACAACGACATCAGCTTGAGCGTGCCCGAAGGCAAGATCGTCGGTCTGATCGGGCCGAACGGCTCCGGCAAGACCACGTTGTTCAACTCCATTGTCGGCTACCATCCGATCGACGCCGGTTCCATCCTTTTTCAGGGCGAGGAAATGTCGCGGCTGCGAGTTCCCCACATTGCGCGGCGCGGCTTGTTGCGCACGTTTCAGCAGACGCGCGTTTACGGCAAGATGACGTGCGTGCAGAACATGCTGGCGAGCGTGCCGCAATCCAAGTCCGGCTGGCGCCACATGTTCGCACGCGCTTCGGCCGCCGATTCTCGCCGCGCGGACGAATTGCTCAAGTTCGTGGGCCTTTTTGCCAAACGCAATCTGCGCGCCGGCGATCTGTCTTTCGGGCAGCAGAAGCTGCTCGAGTTCGCGATGGCTCTAATGTACAAGCCGACCATGCTGCTGCTCGACGAGCCGACCGCCGGGATCAACCCGACGCTGATCAATGGACTCATGAACCGCGTGCAGCGCGTCAACCGCGAATTCGGCATAACGCTGCTCGTGATCGAGCACAACATGCGCGTCATCATGAACCTGGCCGAATATATCTATTGCTTGGCGCACGGCGAGCTTCTGGCCGAGGGCAAGCCCGAGGCGATTCAGAGCGATCAGCGCGTGATTGACGCGTACCTTGGGGCGCACTGATGCAGGGCGGCAAACCGGCGGACGTGGAGTTCGAGAATCTCGATGACGGCGCGTTATCGGTCGACGCCGTGGCGCGCGAAGCCGCGCAGTTGGCGGCGGAAGGGCCGTCGCGCGAGCGCATCGCCGAACTCGCCGGCGGTCAGGCGCTGCTCAGCATCGAAAATTTGTCCGCCGGCTACGGCAAGATGGAAATCTTGCACGGAATCAATCTCCAAGTCGCCGCCGGGCAATCGTTGTGCTTGATCGGCCCGAACGGCGCGGGGAAGTCGACCGTGCTGCATTCGATCTACGGCTTCACTCGCATCATCGGCGGCGGCATTCGCATCGACGGTCAGGACGTTACCCGGCTTACGCCGAACCAAAAGCTCAAACGCGCCGGTATCGCCTACATCCTTCAGGACAACTCCGTATTCCCCGATATGTCGGTGGAAGAGAATCTTTGGATGGGCGGTTATTTGATGGAAGATCCGCACCAGACCAAGGAGGCCGCCGAGCGCGTGTTCGCCAAATACGATCGTCTCGCTAAGCGACGGCACCAACCGGCGCGCGTGCTGTCGGGCGGCGAGCGGCGGCTGCTCGAAATTTCTCGGGCGCTGGTCATGAATCCGCGCGTGTTGCTGGTCGATGAACCTTCGATCGGACTCGAGCCGCGCTACATCGATATGGTGTTCGAGATTCTGGCCGAGCTGCAACGCAGCGAAGGTAAAGCGATCATCATGGTCGAGCAAAACGCAAAGAAGGGTTTGGAATTTTCCGATATCGGCTACGTGTTGGTGTCGGGGTCGGTGGCCATGGCGGATTCGGGCGGCGCGCTATTACGCAACCCCGACGTCGGGCGTTTGTTCCTCGGCGGTTGATGCCGCTTCGGCGCCGTCGCGCCGATGTCCGATGCGCCTCGACATCGACCTACTGCGGTCATGGATCGGAAAGACGGAGTCGCTTGTCGACACCGTTGCGATGGTTCCGGTGCTGGCGCTGTCGGCGGCAATCGACCGCGACGACCCGCCGCAGCGCGGCGATC
>DASWLD010000216.1:0-2322 GCA_036396275.1 Burkholderiales bacterium | reverse complement strand
GCCGGTGCCTTGCGCGGCTTCGCCCAATACCGTGGCGAGTTTGCGCATGCCGGTTTCGAGCTGCTGCACGCTCACGCCGTCGAGATCGGCCGCGCGCTCGAGCGCGGCCAGCGAGGCCACGCTGGTGTTGAGCGCCCCCGCCATCTTGGCCTGGGCGTCGATGGCTTTCATTGACTGAGCCACCAGATGCACCGCCATCGCGGTGGCGGCGGCGATGGCCGCCGCGGCGACCACGGCGGCGGCGCCGGCCATCGCCTTTGCTTCAGATCCGAATTTGCGCATGCCGCTCTGCGCGCGGCGCAGCGCCGCTTGCAGCTCGCGGTCGTCTCCACCAATCAAGACGGATAGCGTCGCCATTATTCGATGCTCCGCCAGATCTCGCGACGCTGAATTGCGCTCACCACGCTACTGACAATCCGATATTTCTTGCCGAGCTCAACCGTCGAGACAACGCCGCGCATGGCGCGGATACGTCGCACCTCCTGCTCGGTGAGTTTGCAACGACCGTTACTAACACCCGTGCTTGCAGTACCGTGCTTATGCCGGTCTGCATAGTTTCCTGATTGCGTGTCGTAGCGGAGGTTACTTAGTGCGTTGTTGCTTTTATTTCCGTCGTTATGACAACTTTCCATATCAACCGGTTTTGGGCCAACGAAAGCGCGCAATACTAAAGCGTGAACCCGCCATTCCCGGCGTTCGCCGGCGCTGACGAGAACGACGCGCTCGTAACCGTCCTTATCGTGGCCCGGTCTCAACACCTTGCCGAATTTGCGCATCGGGCGACCAAATTTCCCAGGAACGACACGGTCAAGCGAACGTATGCGGCCGCTATTACTCACCTCGTAAAAGCACTCCCAGCCAGGCACTGTTTTCCAGATTTCGGGTTGACGTTTGGCCATATTCTCAATGCAGCGTCAGATACAGCTCGTCCGCCTCCGATTCCGTGAATGGACCGACCTTCGGTTCGCCGATGCGCGCGTCGTAGACGTACCACCACTCCTGCGGGTGCATGCGCCAGAACTCCGACGGCGCGATGCCCCAGGATCCTACGGCGAGACGGTAGCGTTCCTCGATTTGCGGTTTAACCGGGGCGAGGGCGTCGGGTTCGCTGCCGGCTTTTTTTTTGGCATCTTTTCCGGTTGCGAACCGTAGTACGCAACGATCAGCCCGGCCAAGATACCCCCGTGGTCGATGGTGCCGGCACCGTCGAACAAGGCCTGGTGCACTTCCATCGGCGTGCGCACGGCCGCGCCGGCATGGCGCAGGCAGCAATACAACACCCACGCGACATGCGACATGGCGAGTTCGGCCGTGTTGCCTTGGCCGGCTTTACTGATCTCTTCGGTGAGGCGCGCGAAGCTGACCTTTTCCTCGATGCGCAGGAAAAGATCGAACGACGGCTTAAACTCGACCGTGGCGCCGCGCCAGATCAGCGAAAGCGTTTCCATTTACGGGCTATCCACGTTCTCGACGGTGAAGGTTCCGGTCGATTGAAACTGCGTCGAAAATGTCGTGGCCTCGTTGTACGGCGCGCTGATCTCGACCGCGGTCAGAAAGAACCGGCCGTTGATCACGCAGATTCCCTCGATCTCGATTTCGTAGTCGTCTACAAAATTACCCGCGGCGAGATCGTTCAGAAACTGCGAATCCTTCGTGATCCCCTCGAACGTCATGTCGAGCGACTGCTCGCCGGCATCGGCCTCGATCAGCGTGCGGTAGCCGCTGTCGTCGTCGCTGGTGATGGCGATCGGCGTGCCGTTCATGCTGAGCGATTTATTGCGCCCAGCCGCGAGCAGGACTTGCGGCGAGCCGCTGCCCTTACGGATAAAAACCTTGCGGCCGACTAATGCGGTCATGGAAAGACCTCCTCATGCCATAGGCGATAGGTTTGAACCACGGCGTACCGGCGCGTATCGCGATCGCGCTGGTCCTGGGTGTTTTCGATCACGGCCGCGTTAAGCAGCCCGATCAACGCGCTGCGCACGAGAGCCGCCAGCGTTTTCGCCTCGGTCAGCGTCGCCGCGTAGCTGGCGACATCGATCACGGTGTCGTTGGTCTCTTGGCCATCTTCCGGCGATTCGACCGGAACCGAATTGACCACCTCGTAGGCGATATACGGCAGCGCCAGATCTTCCTGCACCGCCTCGAAGAGATAGATGCGGTCGCCGACCGAACCGGTGATCGCGCTGTCGCCTTCGAGCGCGGCGACCAGATCGGATTCGGCGCTCATTTAAGGTCTCCCTGCTACGCGCGTTGCGCTCGCTCGTCCGGTCATTATTTGATCTTCGCGAACTCGCGTACGATCGAGCGCCGCATATTCGC
>DASWLD010000215.1:0-20639 GCA_036396275.1 Burkholderiales bacterium | reverse complement strand
AAGAAGCCGAGCATCTCGCCGGCCACGCCTTGCACGTTGTCCTGTCCGCCGGTGATGACGAAGCCCGCGACCTTGCGGCGAATCAGCACGTTGTCGCGGATGGTGATCTGGTTCTGCACGCAGTTGAGGCGCTCCGCCATTTTGAAGTAGAGCGCGCTTGCGACTCCCCAGCGGATCGGGGTGGCGACCAGCACCACGTCGGCCCAGTGCACCAGCGCTTCGTAGACCTCGGTCATCTGGTCTTTGTCGTCCATCTGCGTGATCGAGCACGGCCAAGTGCAGGCATTGGCGCTCTTCGAGTAGTAGCCTTCGCAATTGCGGAATTTCAGACTCGCGAGCCGTAGAAATTTCGTTTCGCACTTAAGCTCGGTGGCGGCGTGGTCGAGCGAGGCTTGCAGCAGCGCTTCCGAGGTCGAGTAGCGCGGATTGTCGAGATCCATCACCGTCGTCGAGATGCCGGCGACGCGCGTCGGGCCGGGTTGGCGTTCGACCGGTCGCGCCAGCGGGTGCGGCGCGTGCGGCTTCTTATTGCGAGTGGAGGGGTTGTCGGTTCGTACGAGAAGCCGGCCATTTTTTACCTGCACCTCGTAGGCGGGCACGCGGTCTTCTTCGAAGCCGGGTTCGCCCTTGCCGGTGCGGCAGTGGAATTTCCAATTGTGCCACGGGCACACCACGTAATCGCCGTCGAGCCGGCCTTGCCCGAGCGGACCGCCGGCGTGATTGCACACGCCGGAGATCGCGCCGAACTTACCGTCGCGGTACGTGACGGCGATCTTCGCGCGGCCGATCGAGATTTCGCTGACGTCTTTCCCGGCGAATCGATCGATCGGTCCAACGTCTTCCCACTGTGCGTCCGCCATGACTCGTCTCCTCGGCGTTGTTGGCGAAACCTTACTTCACGCGCATGCCCGGCTGCGCACCGCTGTCCGGCGACAACAGAAATATACCCGGGAGCTTCCCGTCCGTATCCGACGCCGCGAGCACCATGCCTTCGGACATGCCGAATTTCATTTTGCGCGGCGCGAGGTTCGCGACCACGACGGTAAGCCGCCCGACGAGCCGCGCCGGGTCGTAGGCCGACTTGATGCCGGCGAACACCTGGCGCGTGCCGAGGTTGCCGACGTCGAGCGTGAGCTTCAGCAATTTGTCCGCGCCTTCGACGTGTTCGGCGTTCGCGATTCTTGCGACGCGCAGGTCGATCTTGGAGAAATCCTCGATAGTAATCATCGCATCAGCGATCCGACTCTCCCTCTCCAAATCTTTAGGGTCCGCATCAGCGGACTTACTCCCCCTCTCCCTCCGGGAGAGGGTAAGGGGTGAGGGAGACGAAGTCCGGGAGAGGGATGGGGTGAGGGAATCAGTGGTTTTGGCCATGTGAGATGGAAGTCTCTGTTGTAGTTCATTCCAAATTGCTTCCAACACCGCGGAGGTATCCCGCAGGACATCATGATCCCAATATCTCGCGACGGAAACGCCGGCCGCCGCAAGCGCGCGCGTTCGTGTCTCGTCGCGTTTTGTTTGGTCCTGATGCTGGCCACCGTCGAGCTCAATGGCGAGTTTGGCCTCCTCGCAGTAGAAATCGAGGATGTAACGTTTTCCTCCAAGTTCCATTGGATGCTGACGGCGAAATTTGGCATCGTGTATGCGACGATCACGCAACAACATCCAGAGCAACTGCTCAGCGTCCGTTTGCTCTTGCCGCAGCTTGCGGGCGAATTCCAGCAAGTCGTTGGGGATGGGAACCTTTGTTGAGCGCTGTCCCTCACCCCTTGCCCCTCTCCCGGAGGGAGAGGGGGATTGAAGGCTCTCTTTGTTGGCTTCGACGAGCGTGGCGATATGTTTTTTCCGATCGATGCGGGTTACTAGGTGTTCGTATGATCGGATTTTGTGGCCTGCGGGAAGAGGGCGATTAAAGTCGTCCCAGTTGGATATAGGAGTACATAGAAATGCGCTTGCTTTTTTACTCACTGCGGGAAGAATTGGACTCAGATATAAGGTCAGAAGCCGAAAGTACTCGATTGCATGAGAGCAAACCCAATGCAGTATCCATCGATCGTCGTGGTTGGAACTTTCTGCCACTTTCCATGGCTTAAATTCGTTCACAAAGGCATTCGCTTGATTCGCCCCGAGCATTATGAGGCGCACCGCTTTTCCTAGTTCACGATCTTTGTAGGCTGCGCTGACGCCATTGGCTGTGTTGAGTAGCTCTTGATGGACTTTGAGGAAACCCGGCTCCAATCGATAGTTGTTGCCGTAGTAGTCACGATTAATTTGTTCGATACGGTTGATAAGAACATCGCGATTATTTAGTGGTAAGCGTAGGTCAGCAAGTTCACCGTCAAATTTCTCTGAAATGAATGAAGCAGTCCGACTTGCGATATTAATGTATTTACCTACTAGGTCGCTATTCACCCGCGCCACGAAATCGTCGAGGTTCAAATCGATGTCTTCCATCGTGCCGTTCGACTTGGCGGCGTAGTAGTAGCGCAGCCACTCCGGATTCAAGCCGAGCTGCAAATAACTCTCGGCGGTGATGAACGTGCCGCGCGATTTCGACATTTTCTCGCCGTTGACGGTTAAGAAGCCGTTCGTATAAACCGCGTTCGGGATCTTGTAGCCGGCGTTCTTGAGCATTGCCGGCCAGAACAGGGCGTGGAAATAGAGAATGTCCTTGCCGATGAAGTGAACCATCTCGGTTTTCGAATCTTTCAAAAACGCGTCCGGGTCGATCCCCTCGCGCGTGCAATAATTCTTGAAGCTCGCGAGATAGCCGATCGGCGCG
This sequence comes from Burkholderiales bacterium, assembly GCA_036396275.1. Taxonomy (GTDB): domain Bacteria; phylum Pseudomonadota; class Gammaproteobacteria; order Acidiferrobacterales; family Sulfurifustaceae; genus JACQFZ01. Next base: position 17,857 of record DASWLD010000215.1, on the reverse strand, counting down.
TCGAGCCAGACGTAAAAGTATTTTCCCGGGGCGTCGGGAATCTCGAAGCCGAAGTACGGTGCGTCGCGCGAGATGTCCCAGTCGGTCAGTTTGTTCTCGCCGGTCGCGCCCAGCCACTCTTGCATTTTGTTCAGCGCTTCCGGTTGCAGATGACCGGGCGCACGTGTCCACTCGCGCAGGAATTCGACACAGTCGGACAGCTTGAAGAAGAAGTGCTCCGAGGACTTCAACACCGGCTTGGCGTTTGACACGACCGAATACGGATTCTTCAAATCGGTCGGCGAGTAGGTCGAGCCGCAGACTTCGCAGGAATCGCCGTACTGGTCCTTGGCGCCGCACTTGGGGCATTCGCCTTTCACATAACGGTCGGGCAGGAACATTCCTTTGATCGGATCGTAGAACGACTCGATGGTTCGCGTCGCGATCAGGTTCTTCGCATTGAGCTTGCGATAGATGTCGTGGACGTACTCGCGATTCTCGTCGCTGTGCGTCGTGTAGTAGTTGTCGAACGCGACGTGAAAATCCTTAAAGTCGCGGGCGTGCTCGCGATTCATCCGCTCGATCAGCGCCTCGGGGGTGACGCCGGCGCTCGAAGCCGACAGCATGATTGGCGTGCCGTGGGTGTCGTCGGCGCAGACGTAGTGAATCTCATGCCCCTGCATGCGCTGGAACCGCACCCAAATGTCGGCCTGGATGTAGCCGACCAGGTGGCCGATATGAATAGCCCCATTCGCGTAGGGCAGCGCATTGGTGACGAGGATCCGGCGGCGCTTACTGTCAGACATGCGGTTCGGGTGTTCGGGTTAGCGTGTTTCGGTCGGCGGCCGCAAACTTTTCGGGAAACAACGGTCGAAACGTGAATTCGGCCGACCGGCGCGGCATTCTAACAGTCTCGTCCACCTTCCCCCAGTTCCGATAAGATAGGCCGACAAGAAAGGAGAACAGCCATGCCCCACGCGATCCGAATTCACCAGGTCGGCGGTCCCGAACAAATGCGCTGGGAGGAAGTCGATCCCGGCAAGCCCGGCCCCGGCGAGGTGCTGGTGCGCAATACCGCCGTCGGACTCAACTTTATAGATACCTACCATCGTTCCGGCCTGTATCCGATGCCGCTGCCGCTCACGCTCGGCATGGAAGGCGCGGGCGTGGTGGAAGCGGTCGGCCCGAAAGTGAAGGAGTTCAAGAAAGGCGATCGCGTTGCCTACGCGCAGCCGACCGGCGCCTACGCCGAAGTCTGCCTGCGCCCGACGGCGCGGCTGCTGAAGATTCCCGCCGGCATCGACGACAAGACCGCCGCGGCCATGATGCTGAAAGGCATGACGGCGCAGTACCTGCTGCGACGGACATATAAGGTGAAGCAAGGCGACACTATATTGGTGCACGCCGCCGCCGGCGGCGTCGGCCAGATCATGTGCCAATGGGCCAAGCACCTCGGTGCGACCGTCATCGGCACGGTCGGCAGCGATGAAAAAGCACCGCTCGCGAAGAAGGCCGGCTGCAAGCACGTCATTGTCCTGTCCAAGGAAAAATTCCCCGAACGCGTGAAGCAAATCACCAAGGGCGTCGGCGTGCCCGTGGTCTATGACGGCATCGGCAAGGACACGTTCATGGACTCGCTCGACAGCCTGATGCCGCTCGGTCTGATGGTCAGCTACGGCAATGCCTCGGGTGCGGTGCCGCCGTTCCAGATCGTTACGCTCACCCAGAAGGGTTCGCTGTTTCTGACGCGCCCGACCCTGGTGACCTACACCGCGACGCGCGAAGATCTGGTGAAATCCGCGCGCGAACTGTTCGATGTGGTCAAGAAGAAGGCCGTCAAGATTCCGATCAACCAAACCTATCCGCTGCGTGAAGCGGCGCAGGCGCACCGTGATTTGGAGGTGCGCAAGACGACCGGTTCGACCGTGCTGATTCCTTGAGCGGCGGTTGCGTTTCCCCTCTCCCTCTGGAGAGGCCGCCGGGCCACGTCGTTGCCGCGCATTATGCCCATGAACCGGGCGGTCTCTTCCCTCACCCCTTGCCCTCTCCCGAAGGGAGAGGGAGAGTTGGGTTCGCTGGCGCGGTTCATGGGCAGGGGGTGGGGTGAGGGAAACGGCGCGTTTTGCGGCGACAATCTTCTCTCGCCCCGGCCCTCCCCCGAGTGGAGAGGGAACGAATCGAAGTTTTTTTAGGAGGGTGTCATGAAACTATATCGTGTTCTCTTCGTCGTGGTTTCCGGTTTCGCAGCCGTTGCGCCGTTGGCGATTAACGCGGCCGGGAGCATTGACGAATCCACGCCGATCGACCCCGACTTCGCCGCCGCCGTGAAGGCGGTCGAAGCGAAACAATGGGACCAGGCGATGACGCTGTTGACGCGCGCGCTTGGGCGGGATGCACAGAACGCCGACATCGAAAACTACCTGGGCTATACCGAACGCCATCGCGGTAGCATGGACGCGGCGTTCAAGCACTACGAAAAGGCGCTCGCGTTGAATCCGAAGCATCGCGGTGCGCATGAGTACGTTGGCGAAGCCTATTTGTTGACGGGAAATTTGGCAAAAGCCGAGGAACATTTGAAGGCGCTCGATAAGCTTTGTTTCTTTCCCTGCTCGGAATACAGCGATCTGAAGAAAAAAGTCGCGGAATATAAGAAGAAACATAAGGCCAACGCCAGCTAATCGACGATACCCGGAAAACGATGAGAGCCGCGGTGTGAGCGCGTTCGGTCTAAACTTCCAGCTCGGCGAAACCGCCGACGCGCTGCGCGAAAGCGTGCGCCAGTTCTGCGCGCGGGAAATCGCCCCGCGCGCGGCCGACTTCGATCGCGACAATGCGTTTCCGCCCGCCCTGTGGCGCCGGCTCGGCGATCTCGGCACGCTCGGCATCACGGCGGAGGAAGAATACGGCGGCCTCGGGCTCGGCTATCTCGCGCACGTCGTGGTGATGGAGGAAATCAGCCGGGCGTCGGCGGCGGTCGGCTTGTCGTACGGTGCGCACTCGAATCTGTGCGTCAATCAGATCCGCCGCAACGGCAGCGAGGCGCAGCGACGCAAGTATCTGCCCAAATTGATCTCGGGCGAGCACGTCGGCGCGCTGGCCATGAGCGAGCCGAACGCGGGTTCCGACGTCGTGTCCATGCGGCTGCGGGCGGAAAAGAAGAGTAGCCGCTACGTATTGAACGGCAACAAGATGTGGATCACGAACGGGCCGGACGCGAATACGCTCGTGGTGTACGCAAAGACGGATGTCAGCGGCGGCGCGCGCGGCATCACCGCGTTCGTCGTCGAAAAGGGATTCAAGGGATTTTCCACCGCGCAGAAGCTCGACAAGCTCGGCATGCGCGGCTCGAATACCTGCGAGCTGGTGTTCCAGGATTGCGAAGTGCCGGAAGAAAACGTGCTGGGTAGCGTCAACGACGGCGTACGCGTTCTCATGAGCGGTCTCGACTACGAACGCGTCGTGCTTGCCGGCGGCCCGCTCGGCATCATGCAAGCCTGCCTCGACGTCGTGCTGCCCTATGTGCACGACCGCAAGCAATTCGGCCAGCCGATCGGCCAGTTTCAGTTGATGCAGGGCATCCTCGCCGACATGTACACGACGATGAACGCCTGCCGCGCGTACGTTTATGCCGTCGCGCAGGCTTGCGATCGCGGCGAGACCGCGCGCAAGGACGCGGCCGGTGCGATTCTGTACGCATCGGAAAAGGCGACGTGGATGGCGGGCGAGGCGATTCGCTGCCTCGGCGGCAACGGCTATATCAACGAGTTTCCAACCGGTCGCTTGTGGCGCGATGCGAAGCTCTATGAAATCGGCGCGGGCACGTCCGAAATCCGCCGCATGCTGATAGGGCGCGAACTGTTCGAGGAGACCATGTGATTGTCAACCGCAAAGACGGTCGCTCCCGCGCATCCTTGCGCCCGCGACATTCGTGCGTCCTGCACAGCACAAAGAGCGCAAAGAAGGATTCATAGTGCAAGAGAGCAATTACCTTCGCGCACTTTGCGCCTTTGCGGTGAAAACCAAAATCTTACCAGCCCATCGATGACCGTGATCAAATCCAAGGTGAACGTACAGAGCGACGATTTTCGCGCGAACGCGGACAGCATGCGCGCGTTGGTGGCGGAGCTGCGCGAAAAGACGGCGGCCGTGGAACAGGGCGGCAGCGAGGAAGCGCGCCAGAAGCACGCCGCCCGCGGCAAGCTGCTGGTGCGCGATCGCGTCAGCGGATTGCTCGATCCGGACACGCCGTTTCTGGAGTTATCGCCGCTGGCGGCGTGCGAAATGTACGACGATGAAGTGCCGGCCGGCGGAATCATTACCGGCATCGGACAAGTGGCCGGGCACGAGTGCGTGATCGTCGCCAACGACGCGACCGTGAAGGGCGGAACGTACTACCCGATCACGGTCAAGAAGCATCTTCGCGCTCAGGAGATCGCGCGCCAAAACCGGTTGCCGTGCATCTATCTGGTCGACTCGGGCGGCGCGTTCCTGCCGGCGCAGGACGAGGTGTTTCCCGATCGCGAGCACTTCGGCCGGATTTTTTACAACCAGGCGAACATGTCGGCGCTCGGCATTGCGCAGATCGCCGCCGTGATGGGCTCGTGCACCGCGGGCGGCGCGTACGTGCCGGCGATGTCGGATGAGACCATCATCGTAAAAAGCCAGGGGTCGATCTTTCTTGCCGGACCGCCGCTGGTGAAGGCATCCACCGGCGAAGTCGTATCCGCCGAAGAGTTGGGTGGCGGCGATGTGCACACCAAGCTGTCGGGTGTCGCCGATTACCTGGCCGACAACGACAAGCACGCGTTGCAGTTGGTGCGTCGTATCGTGGGTCATTTGAACCGCCGGAAAGTATCTGCATTGTCGATACAGACGCCGGAAGCGCCGGCGTACGATCCGCAAGAAATATACGGCATCGTGTCGCGCGACATGCGCCGGCAGTACGACGTGCGCGAAATCATCGCGCGCATCGTCGACGCCAGCCGCTTCGATGAATTCAAGAGCCGTTACGGCACGACACTCGTCACCGGGTTCGCGCACCTACAGGGTTATCCGGTCGGCATGCTCGCCAACAACGGCATCCTGTTTTCCGAGTCCGCGCAGAAGGGCGCGCATTTCATCGAGCTGTGCGCGCAACGCGGCATTCCGCTCGTGTTCCTGCAGAACATCATGGGTTTCATGGTCGGCCGCAAAGTCGAGACCGAAGGCATCGCCAAGCACGGCGCGAAGATGGTGACCGCGGTCGCGTGCGCGCGTGTTCCCAAATTTACCGTCATCATCGGCGGCAGTTTTGGCGCCGGCAACTATGGCATGTGCGGGCGGGCGTACTCGCCGCGACTATTGTGGACCTGGCCGAGCGCGCGCATTTCGGTCATGGGCGGCGAGCAGGCGGCCTCGGTGCTCGCCACGATCAAGCGCGACGGCTTGGAAGCGAACGGCAAGACATGGAGCAAGGAAGACGAAGAAGTGTTCAAAACGCCGATCCGCGCCCAGTATGAGACCCAGGGCCACCCTTATTACGCCGCCGCGCGCTTGTGGGACGACGGTATCCTCGATCCGCTCGACACGCGTAAGATGCTGGCGCTTGGAATTTCCGCGTCGCTCAACGCGCCGATCGAGAAGACCGACTTCGGCGTGTTCCGGATGTAACGGCAACGGCATCCGCAGATAAACGGTCGCTCCAGCGCATCCTGCGCTCGCGGCATTCGTACATCCCTGTACAGCACAGATGAACGCGGATAGATCAAAAATGAAAACTATTTTTCTTGATGTATCTGCGTTCATCTGTGGAGCCGTTGAAGTTCTAATATGACCTATCAAACGCTCGAAGTCGAAACCCGCGACGGCATAGCCACCGTTTGGATGAACCGCGCCGATGCGCACAACGCGTTCAACGAGAAGCTGATCGAAGAGCTGACGCGCGCGTTCGAAAGCCACGGGCACGATCCGGCGATTCGGGTGATGATATTGGCCGGCCGGGGAAAGAGCTTCAGCGCCGGCGCCGACCTCGAATGGATGGGCCGCGCCGCGCGCTATTCCGACGAAGAAAACCGGCGCGACGCGCGCAAACTCTCGAAGATGTTTACGACGATTCATCGTCTGCCCAAGCCGACGATCGCGCGGGTACACGGCGCGGCGCTCGGCGGCGGCGTTGGGCTCACCGCGGCGTGCGACATCGCCGTCGCTTCCAAGGGCGCGTCGTTTGCCACGACCGAGGTCAAGTTCGGCATGATCCCAAGCGTGATCAGCCCGTACGTGATCGCGGCCGTCGGCCAGCGTCAGGCGCACCGCTATTTCCTGTCCGCCGAACGCTTCGACGCGGCCGAGGCTCATCGAATCGGCTTGGTGCACTTGCTCTGCGAGCCGGAAGAACTGGACAAGCGCGTCGCCACCGTCGCCGAGGCGTTGGCGGCGAACAGCCCGATGGCGCAATCCGCCGCCAAGGAGTTGATCTTCCACGTCGCCGATCGCCCGATCGAAGACGTGCTCATCGAGGACACCGCGCAACGCATCGCCAAGTCGCGCGCGTCCGCGCAAGCGAAGGAGGGGATCGCCGCGTTTCTCGAAAAGCGCAAACCCCGCTGGTAGGGGCCGGTCCATGGAGCTGCCGCGAACCGTAACAGTCGTCGACGTCGGTCCGCGCGACGGGTTGCAGAACGAGCGCGCGTCGGTGCCGACGGCGATTAAGATCGAATTGATCGAACGCCTGGCGGAGGCCGGCTTGCCGGTGGTCGAGGCGACGGCGTTCGTGTCGCCGAAGTGGATTCCCCAGATGGCGGACAGCGCCGAGGTATTGGCGGGACTCAAGCGCAAGCTTGGTGTCGTGTATCCGGTATTGACGCCGAACATAAAGGGTTTCGAAGCGGCTGTCGCGGCCGGTGCCGAGGAAGTCGCGGTCTTCGGCGCGGCGTCGGAATCGTTTTCGCAAAAGAATACCCACTGCTCGATCGCCGAAAGTTTCGAGCGATTCAAGCCGGTCGCCGATGCGGCGCGAGTGCGCGGGCTGCGGGTGCGGGGCTATATCTCGTGCGTCGTTGCCTGTCCTTACGAGGGCGAGATCGCGCCGATGAAGGTCGCGGATGTGGCCGATCGGTTATTCGACATGGGCTGCTATGAAATCTCGCTCGGCGATACGATCGGCGTCGGAACGCCCGGGAAGATCAAAGCCATGATCGAGGCGGTCGCGAAGCGTGTGCCGGTCGAACGCCTTGCCGGGCACTATCACGATACCTACGGCCAGGCGCTCGCGAACGTCTACGCGTCGCTGGAGTGCGGTGTGGCTGTATTCGACGCGTCGGTGTCTGGTCTCGGTGGCTGTCCGTACGCGCCCGGTGCGAGCGGAAACGTCGCGACCGAAGACGTTGTTTATATGTTGCAGGGCCTCGGCATCGAAACCGGCGTCGATCTCGACAAGCTCGTGGACGCCGGCGAGTTCATCTGCGCGGCGCTCGGCCGCCGGACCACGTCCAAAGTCGCGCGGGCGATTCTCGCCAAGCGGTTGCGGCGCGCGTGATAGACTGACACGCCGCATCCGGCGCGACCGCCAGACCGAAGAACCGCGCCAGCGAACCGACTCCCCCTCTCCCAAGCGAAGAGGATCGCGCGCACCCGCGCTCGGCTCGCTCCCTTCTCCCTCCGGGAGAAGGGATGGGGATGAGGGAACACCGGCCCTCACCCTTTGCCCTCTCCCGAAGGGAGAGGGGAAGTTGGTGAAAATCTCCGTGTCGGTGGGGAGAGGGCAAGGGGTGAGGGAAGAAACGCATGATTCTGGATTGCTATTCGTGACGATCGGATCGTCATGCGGTCTCTTCCCATGCTTCGTCTAAGCGAGATCCGACTACCGCTCGAACACAACGAGCCCGATATCGTTCGCGCGATTTGCGAGCGTCTTGGTATCGACGCGCACGAGCTACTCCGCTATTCGGTGTCGCGCCGCGCCGTCGATGCGCGCAAAGCGGTGCCGATGTTTATTTACACGCTTGACGCTGAGGTCCAGGAACAGGCCCGCCGATACGCGCGGATTGGCCGCGATCGGCGCGTCTCGGTAACACCGGATACGACGTATAGGTTCGTCACGCGAGCGCCGCGCGAACTTCGGCGCCGCCCGGTCGTTATCGGGTTCGGGCCTTGCGGGTTATTCGCCACGTTGGTATTGGCGCAGATGGGGTTCCGCCCGATCGTTTTGGAGCGCGGCAAGGAGGTGCGCGAACGCACGCGCGACACCTGGAATTTCTGGCGGCGCGGCGTGCTCGATCCGGAATCGAATGTGCAGTTCGGTGAAGGCGGCGCCGGTACGTTTTCCGACGGCAAGCTGTACAGCCAAATCAAGGACCCGCGTCATCTCGGGCGCAAGGTGCTGGATGAATTCGTTCGCGCCGGCGCGCCGCCCGAGATTCTCTACGCCGCCAAGCCGCACATCGGCACGTTTCGCCTGGTGTCGATGGTCGAGAACATGCGCGCGACGATCCTCGCGCTCGGCGGCGACATTCGGTTTCAAAGCCGCGTGATCGACGTCGACGTCGAAACGCGTGCCGACGGCAAGCGCCACGTCCGCGGCGTCGCGCTTGCCGGCGGCGACACCATCGACGCCGATCACGTCATCCTTGCCGTCGGTCATAGCGCGCGCGATACGTTTCGGATGTTGCACGATCGCGGCGTGTACATCGAGCCGAAACCGTTTTCCATCGGCTTTCGCATCGAACATCCGCAGTCCCTCATCGACCGTGCGCGCTACGGCAAGAACGCCGGACACCCGCTGCTCGGTGCCGCCGACTACAAGCTCGTGCATCACGCAGCCAATGGACGCTCGGTGTACAGTTTCTGTATGTGCCCGGGCGGCACGGTCGTCGCGGCCGCCTCCGAGCCGGAGCACGTCGTGACCAATGGCATGAGCCAGTACTCGCGCAACGAGCGCAACGCCAACGCGGGTATCGTCGTAGGCATTACCGCGGTCGACTACCCCGGCCACCCACTCGCCGGCATGGAGTTTCAACGCCGGTGGGAAGCGCGCGCGTTCGCCGCCGGCGGCGCGGACTATCGCGCGCCGGTGCAGTTGGTCGGCGATTTTCTCGTACGTCGGGCATCGACGCGGCTCGGGTCGGTGCCGCCGTCGTACGCGCCGGGCGTGCGCCCGACCGAATTGAGCCATTGCGTGCCGCTCTACGTCGCCGAGGCGATCCGCGAGGCCCTGCCGGCGTTCGACGGAAAAATATCGGGTTTCGCCATGGAGGACGCCGTGCTGACCGCGGTCGAAACGCGGACCTCGTCGCCGATTCGAATTCCGCGCGACGAATCCGGTCAAAGCCTCAACACCCGCGGGCTCTATCCGGGTGGCGAAGGCGCCGGCTATGCCGGCGGGATACTTTCGGCGGCCGTGGACGGAATCGAAGCGGCCGAGGCGCTGGCCCTGGATTTGGTTGGTGCCGCGAACGCCCGGACAAGTGCCGAGCGTCGACGTTGAATGCAATGAATCGCGGATTCGTGCACAGTCGACGGTGGGTGTAGTGCATGTGTGGAGTCGCCGATCGCCGCGGCGGATCGTCGGTCGCGCAATCCGCGGGAGTAGCGTATGAAGAAAGCATTGATACCAGCATCGCAACAGCCGTCGCGCGGTAATCTCGTTACGCGCCGTCGATTCGTCGGCGTACTTGCCGTCGGGTTGGCCTCGGTTCGGTCGAGCCGGTCTTTGGCCGAGACGCGGATATCGACGCCGCGGCAGACGGAAGGACCGTTTTATCCGGACCGGCTTCCGCTCGATCGCGACAACGATCTGTTGCGCGTGGGCGAGCGAACCGCAACGGCTCGCGGACGGGAAACCCATCTGCGCGGAAGAATCGTCGGCGTCGACGGCGCACCGTTATCCGGTGCGCTGGTCGAAATCTGGCAGGTCGACGCCAACGGAGTTTATCTGCACAGTGCTGACCGGCACGCCCGCCGGGACGCCGGTTTCCAAGGTTACGGCCGCTATCTGACCGATGCGTCGGGCGAGTACTTCTTCCGCACGATCAAGCCGGTTCCGTACCCCGGTCGTACCCCCCATATTCATTTCAAGGTCACGCCGGTGAGTCGGGCGACGTTCACGACGCAGTGCTACGTCCAGGGCGAGCCGTTGAATGCGCGCGACGCTGTACTGAATTCGATTGGTGACCCGGCGGCTCGCGCTTTGTTGATCGTGCCCTTCGTTCCGGTTTCCGAATCCCCGGCCTCCGTACTGAACGCGCGCTTCGACATCGTCTTGGCCTGACCGAAGACACGAAAACGGTTGCGCTGGATTGGTGCAGCAGATCGAAAACTCCGTCGCCGCCGGCAGCGGTTCCCACCAAGCGCGTTTACGCGACATATACTCAGCTAAGTTAAATTCAAGAGGACGGTCGTGGACCAGAACCAAATGCGCTTGATCGCGCAATTTAAAGTCCTGTTCACGAAGGAATTCGGCGACAAGGTCGATCTCATCAGGTTTGCCGCCGACGACGCCTACGCGAAGTTACTGCTGACGCGGGCGTCGAGCTCGAACGACGAAGCGCTGCTGGTGATCACCATGCAGTTGATGCAGGCGCGCGGCCTGATGGCGAAGTCAACGACCGAGCCGAGAGAGGCGGACGACAAGATCAACCGGAAATACACCGGCCGGCTCCGCTAGCCGGGATAGTGCCGGCCCTTGGGTTCAGCCGGTCGCGGCTCGACTCACCCTCAGAAGCCAAGCAGAAGATTCAAACCGGTGCGATGGCGCTCCCGTTGCACGTCGAGATCATCGACGTTCGGCCGATCAGGACGTATGCGCTCCAGTTCGTATTCAGCGACGGTCACGAGCGCGGAGTTTTTCCGTTTCGCTATCTGCGTGAATTGAAAGTCTAGCTGCCAGGCTCATATAGGCGCCGCCGGGTCGGCGGCCCGCGCACCGCCCAGCGAATTTTGGTAATACCGTAGGACCTCTTCCGCGCCGCCGGCCGTCCGATAGCGGTCGCCTTCGCCGACGACCAAGTGCCGCAGCTGCAGCATCCGTTTCGCCGTCTCGAACGTGTGCTCGCGCGTGTGCGGCGGGACCACTACGTTGACGCCGCGGGCGCGAAGTTCCTCGGCCAGTTGGTAGAACTTCGTTTTCCATTCGGCTTCGCCGATGCCGTCCGCACCCGCGCGCAACAACGTGCAGGCGGCGATCGGCACCGGCAGCGCCGGAATGAGCTGGGCGATGTTACTCATCAGGTGGATCCCGAATTGTTCGATCTCCACGTTACGCTGCTCCGTCGACAGGCGTCGAAAGTCGACGCCGCGCTCGCTGCAGTACGCGCGCACTGACACCGGGCGTCCGAAGTTAACGGCCGCATAACCCAGACGCTGCCACTGATTGCGCGCCATCAACCAGAAATTATGGAAACTAAAACCGATCGTGGTTCGAATGACGAACCAACGCGAACGCCGCGTCGCGTCGGGATCGAGAGCGCGCAGCAGGCTGCGATCCTCCAGCACACGGTCGTAGCTGATGCCGACCGGCACGAAAACGATATCGCGGCCGGTTTCGCAGTCGTGATCGCGCAACATGTAATTGAGGATGCCGAGTCGCGGCGGCTGTAACCGACCGTCGCGCGATAGACCGCCTTCGAGAAATACCGCCTGGCACACGCCTTCTTGCGTTGCCATGTGGACGTAGCGTTCGAGCACGCGCCGGTACAGGGGATTGTTCGATTTGCGCCGCACGAAATATGCGCCCATGGCGCGAATCAGCTGTTGCAGCGGCCAGATCCGGGCCCATTCGCCGACCGCGTACGACAACGCGCTATGCTCGGCCGCGAGGAACGCGGCGAGAACGTAGTCCATGTTCGAACGATGATTCATGACGAATACGACGGTCGCGTGCGGATCGACCTCCGCGAGGCGCGCATTATCGGCGAAGCCGGCACGCACGCGGTACAGCAGCCGCGCAATGCGACGCGCCAACCAATAGCCGACACGAAAATAAACGTACACGTTGAAGGCCGGCACGATCTCGCGCGCGTACCGTCGTGTCTCGGCCAGCGCCACCTCGCGCGGGATGTTGCGTTCCTGCGCGTAGTCGCGCATCGCGTCCATTACTTTCGAGTCGTACACCAGGCGATCGATCAGAACCTGGCGCTTGGTGAATTGAAACGAGCGAATGTGGACGTTGAGGCGCGTGTTGATTTCGTCGATCACGCGATTGACGCGCCGCCGCAGATACCAGCGCACGCTCGGAATCAGCAGGCGATCGAGCACCGCCCAGGCGCTGAGCGCGAGGAGCAGCAAAAACAACCAAAACGGTACGGCAACGGTTTCCATCGTTCTTGGTTTTCCGCCGGCGCGGTCGTCGAGCGCCGTTCGGTCCGCCATCTCCAGCGGTTAGCCTACCAGTGAAGCGCTACCGATGCACAAGAGGGCGTGACTAAAGAAAGCGTGCCAGCAGAAAGACGCCGATCATCGCCATGCCGAGCGCCAATTTTCCCGCCGTGGCGAGTGCGAGACCGACGGTTGCCCCCCATCCGGCGCGTGCGGCGGTCCCGAGCTCGCGGCGCATCGAGAGTTCTCCGACCATGGCGCCGATGAAGGGGCCGAGAATTATGCCAATAAAGCCGAAGAAGATGCCAACGACGCCCCCGACGGTGGCGCCGACAATCGCGCGGCGCGACGCGCCGTAGCGTTTCGCTCCGAAGGCGGTGCCGGCGATTTCGCAGAGGTATGACAACGTGGTCATCACGCCGAGCACAATCAACGTGCCGGCGCCGACGTAGGCGAAATCGTCGATCCACGCTCCGAGCAACAACCCCGCGAACAGAAGAATCGGACCTGGAAGCATCGGTGCGACCGAGCCGGCCAACCCGGCCACGACGAGCACGATCGCTACGGCCCAAAGCAGATAGTCGAGATTCATGGCGCGTAGATATATCAGGCTCGCCCGCCGCTGTCCTGCGCCGCCGGGCGCAACCGATCGAGGTGGAAACGGCGATTCGCGGTTATGTCCCGACCTGGGCTATACTCTCCCAAGATCGCCCATATCGGGAGAAGAGGAAAATGACCGTGCACAGCGTTCGCAAGACCCCGGTTGAAGTGAAGTTTCGCGTCGACCCGGCGGAAAAGGCCCAAGCCGACCGGATCGCGGCGAGCGTCGGTATGGACACGAACACGGCGATGAAAGTGATGTTCCGTCGTTTTCTCGCCGAGCGCGGTTTTCCGTTCGACATGAAAGCGCCGGCGCATGCGCCGGGTCCGCTCGATGCGACCGGCACCGCTTTCGGCGTCAGCATCGGGCGGCTTGCGCAAATATCCACCGCCGGATTCGCCGGCGCCGCCCAGGCGCACGAGAAAGCCGGGCGTCGTCCGCATCCCGTTACCGCCGCCCGCCGCCGCGCCCGCAGCCGCTAGCGGTGGCACCGCCGCGGCTCGTGATGGTCGCCGGGCCGAACGGCTCGGGTAAGACTACGCTGATACGCGCGCTGCGCGCGGCGCAAGACATTTCCCTTCCAACGCTCTACATCAATGCCGACGATTTGCGCGACGAACGTCGACTCGATGCGCGCGCGGCGCAGCGACTGGCCGAATCTTTACGGTTGGAAGCGATCGCCGCCGGTCGCGGCTTCATGTACGAAACCGTGATGTCGCATCCGAGCAAAATCGCCGAGCTGCAAACCGCGGTGCGTGCCGGCTACGCGATCACCGCGGTATTCGTCGCCACCGAAGATCCGGAAATCAACATCGCGCGGGTGGCGCTGCGCGTTGCCGACGGCGGTCACGACGTGCCGCGCGACCGCATCCGCGCGCGGCATCGCCGAAGCCTTGCGTTGGCGCCGTCCGCCATTGGATTTGCCGCGCACGCTTACATCTACGACAACACCTCTTGGGGCGGGGAAAGCGCGCAACAACTTCAAGCCGTGCTCGTCCAAACGAGATTGTCGGCTGCGACGGCGCGACTTGTTGCGTGGGTCAGGGAGTTGATCGACACCGTAAACACCCGGGCTGCCGAGCTGGAGGATATCTATTCATCCGCCGAGGAGCGCGCGGCGCTAACGATTCCGAATCTGGTCGACGGTGTCACGGACGGACCGATTGCCGTCGCGGGACGGCATTTCGTGCTGCAAATGGATCAGGCGTCGTCCAAAACGATCATTCACGATCGCGCGCTGTTGTCCCGGGCGCCGCTGCGGCGCCGGCACTATCGGATCGAGTACGCGCAAGGTGTTTCCAAGGTCACCCGTCGCGCCGGCGCGCGCATTCGCGCGGTCAAGCCCACGGCGAAATAGCGAAACGCCATGACATTGCGCGTGGCTGATAGCGCGACGAAACCGTATCGCGGCCGATTCGCACCGTCGCCGACGGGGCCGTTGCACTTCGGATCGCTCGTGGCCGCGGTCGGTAGTTTTTTGCGCGCGCGCGCGAGCGGCGGCGAATGGCTGGTGCGGATGGAGGACATCGATCCGCCGCGGGAAGTGCCGGGGGCGGCGGCGGACATACTGCGCACGCTCGAACGCTTCGGCATGCATTGGGATGGGGAGGTCATGTATCAGAGCACGCGTACGGATGCGTATCTCGCGGCGATCGAACGACTACGGGCAGTAGGCGCGGCCTATCCGTGCGGCTGCAGCCGGCGTGAAATCGCCGACTCGGGTTTGCGCGGTATCGATGGGCCGATTTATCCGGGAACTTGCCGTGAAGGCGCGGCACCCAACAAGCAAGCGCGAGCGTTGCGCGTTCGCACCGATGGCGTCGCCGTCGCGTTCGACGATGGCTGGCAGGGCCGAATCGAGAGCGCGCTCGACCGCGATGTCGGCGATTTTGTCGTGCGCCGCGCCGATGGGTGCATCGCGTACCAACTCGCGGTCGTCGTCGATGACGCGGCGCAGGGAATTACCGAAGTCGTGCGCGGCGCGGATCTTCTGCTATCGACGCCGCGTCAACTACACCTGCAACGGTTGCTCGGAGCGCACACGCCGGCCTATGCGCACCTACCCGTTGTGATGAGCGCGCACGGGGAGAAGCTTTCAAAGCAGACCGGGGCGCTGTCGGTCGGCGATGAGCCCGCGGTGCCGCTATTGCGTCGGGTATTGTCGTTTCTCGGACAACGGGAGCCGGAGCAAGAAGACGCCGCGGACTTGGAAACTTTCTGGCGTTTCGCGATTGCCACCTGGGACGCTCAACGGGTACCGCGCGCGATCGGCGTACGCTACGAGTCCCCGAACACGTCCTGGCGATAGCGCCCCGAGTTGATGAGCGCCTGCAGCCAGGCCGACGACTCGTCGCGGTTGCCGTGCGCGCGGTCGGTGTGGATGCGTATCAGCGTGTCGCGTACCGCCGGCGCCATCAGACGACCGTCGCCGCAGACGTAGATAGTGGCGCCGGCGTCCAGCGCGCGCCCTACGGACTCGCGTTCGGCCCAAAGCGCCTCTTGCACGAAGCGATGCGGGTGCGCCGGAACCGTGGAGAACGCCAAGTGTAATTGGGCGATCCCTTGTTTCTCCCATAGCTGCATCTCGTCGCGATAAAACCAATCGTGTTCGGGATGCCGGCAACCGTAGAAGACGAGACTCGCCGCGACATCGCGGCCTTGCACGCGTTGCGCCGCGCGCTCGCCGAGAAAACCGCGAAACGGCGCGACGCCGGTGCCGGGACCGATCAGAATCATTGGAACACGCGGGTCGTCGGTCGGCGCGAACGGCGGTTCGGGGCGGCGTAGGAAACCGATGACCTCGGTGCCGGTCGCGATGTCGCGCAGGAACGCCGAGGCAACGCCCTTGAACTCGCCGTTACCGGATCGGCCGCGGATAAAAACGGTGCCGACGGTAATTGAGATTTCGTGGGGTGCGGCGAGCGCCGAGGACGAGATGGAATAAAACCGGGGACGCATCGGCGAGCACAGATCGAGAAACGCCTCGAACGGAAGCTGGATCGCGGGAAAGCGGACCAGTAGGTCATAGGCGTTCACATGCCGGTCGGTGATTTCCTTTTGAAAATTTTCAATCGATGCGTCGTCGTCGGCGACGAGCCGCTCAAGCTGCGCCTTGGTGTGCGGGCAGGTCGTGTAGTGCGTCAGTCGCCGAACGTCGCCGCGCGTCGCCGGATCCCGCAGCTCGACGAAATCCGCCAACAGCTGCGCGATGGCGACCGGTTTGCCGAGCGGCAGATGTTTGGCCATCGGGCCGTCGGCGGACAGGGTCACGATCGTTTCCGGAGGCAATCCGAGCCGGTCGAGAACGGCGCGCACACGCTCGGGTCGATTGCGCGGATAAATGCCGAGATGATCGCCGGTTCGGTATTCGACGCCGGGGGGAAGTTGCAATCGAATATGGCGCGTCGACGAACGCGGCGCTTCGCGCGCGAAATCCCAGAGACCGGTCGGGTCGCGTACCAGCTCGTCGTTGCCGATCGCGGTGAACGCGTGCGCCGTCGCCGGAAACACCGCGGCGCGAATCTCGGACGCGCTGGTATAGGTGACCGATACATGCGGTGCGGCGATGATCGGCGCACCTCCTTGGCGGCCGAGCGCCTGCCACAAACGGTTCAGCCAGCGTTCGACCGCGCCGTCGAAATCGCCGTTGGCGTCGGCTTCTCCGCGCGCGAGGATCGGCACCGCACCGGTTCCCGCCAAAGCGTCGTCGAGCTGCCTCGGAAACGCCTGGTAATCCGGCCATTGCGAGTCGCCGCAGCCGAGCACCGCGTACTTCAAGCTCGCGCGCTTCATCGCGCCGAGTTCGCGGCGTTCAATCGCTCCGGCAAACGCACGCGCACTGTCCGGCGCTCTTCCGTTGTACGTGGCCGAGACCGCGATCAGGATGCCGTCCGCGGGGAGTTTTTCCGCATAGTCGTCGAGCGGCGCGTCGATCGCGTCGAAGCCGAGGTGGCGTGCTTGTTCGACGATGTGTTCGGCAACCTCGCGCGACGTTCCGAGATTGGTTCCGTACAGCACCGTGAAGCGTTGACCGTCGGCGCGAATCGCCGGCGCCGGCGGTTCTTGCGCCGATTGCGGCGTCGAGGCTTTCGGTGTGACCGCGGCGCGCTCGTGCGGCCGGCGGCGCCGCGCGCGCACATGGAAAGCCTCGGGTTTGAGCGTCAGCGTTTCCTTGATGTCGAGGCGATAGTCGTGAGGATCGTATAACGCGAACTTCTGCAAAATCACCGCGAGCGCGAGCTTCGCTTCGGTCAGCGCGAACTGCCTTCCGATACAGGCGCGCCGGCCGTTGCCAAACGGCTTATAGGCGTGGCGCGGGAGCTTGGCTTCGGCGGCGGCCTCGAAGCGATCGATATCGAAGCGCTCCGGATCGCTCCACACGCGCCGGTCGCGGTGCAGCGCCGGAATGATGACCGAGACCGTCTGGTCTTTCTTGATGCGGTAGCGCCCACCGACGAGGGTGTCTTGGAAAGGCGCGACGGTGAACGCCGGCGCGGTCGGCCAAAGGCGCAGCGTTTCCTTGAGGACGCGCTCGATAACGTCGAGTTCGGCGAGATGCGGGAAGGTTGGCGCGGTGTCGCCCGGCAAGACGCGATCGACCTGCGCGTACGCTTGCGACAGCACGTGCGGATGACGCAGCAGCAAATAGAGCGCGAAGCTCAGCAGGCCGCTCGTGGTTTCGTGCCCGGCGATCAGGAACGTGATTACCTGATAGCGAATATTGAGATCGTCGAGTTTTTCGCCGGTGTCGGGATCGCCGGCGGCCAGCATGAGATTGAGCAAATCGCGCGCGTCCGTCGGGTGTTCGCGCCGATGGCGAATCACGTCGTCGACCAGGCGATTCATCAGCGCGATGTCGGAACGGTAGTTCTTCTCGCTGATGAACCAATTCTCAATCGGCAGGCGCGTGGTTTTCAGCATCGCTTCGGTCAGCACGCGCGCCATGGCGGAGATAAACGGATGCAGTTCCTCGCGCCTGAACGAGTCGAA
>DASWLD010000214.1:0-7045 GCA_036396275.1 Burkholderiales bacterium | reverse complement strand
CGGCGACTTCCATGGCCAGCTTCAAGTGTTCCAGATCTTCGCTCGGACTTTGGTGGCTCACAGGTAGCCGCTCTGGAGCGTGTTTTACCACTGCGCAAGGACCGGCGCGACGTTTTCACGGGAAACGGCGTCGGCACGCCGCCAAGGACCCGCGCTCACGGGTAGCGGTCGGACCGTAAGGCCGCGACCGCGGCCGGCGACTAACGGTGACGGTTTGGAAATCCATCGCGAAGGGGAGATTCGAGTGGCGGAGAATAGTTTGCGGTTGGTTACGTTTGTCGCCGGCGACGAAGGGTTGTGGCGTATCGTTCGGATGGATACGCCGGTCGGGCAACCGCTCGCCGGCGCGGCTCGCATGAATGTCGTTGCCGGCGAGGCCCGCGGCGACGCCGGAAGATGGGTGCTACGTGGCGTGACCAGCAACGAGCGCTACGTGACGCGCGCGGAAAAGCACCGGCTGGTGGCGACACAAGAGGCGCTTGGCCGGCCCGCGTCCACTTGTGCGGCGCTGATTCCGATCCGTAAGAACGATGCGTGGTGGCAGTTGCCGCAGGATGAGCGCCGCCGCATCTTCGAGGAACAATCGCACCATGTCCGCATCGGCCTCGACTATCTCCCCGCGGTCGCGCGGCGTTTGCACCACTGCCGCGATCTCGGTACGCAAGAGCCGTTCGATTTTCTTACTTGGTTCGAGTATGCGTCGCGCGACGCGGCGGGGTTCGATCAGTTGGTGGCGCGATTGCGCGCGAGCGAGGAGTGGCGCTACGTCGAGCGCGAGGTCGACATCCGACTCGTGCGCGACGCCGAGGGTTAAATCATCGGTGCTGCGCTAGGGAAGCTCTGAACAAGTACCAAAGTCGTCATGCCGGCGAAAGCCGGCATCCAGAACCGGCCTAAACGGCCGATGTTTTCAAATCCTGGATTCCGGCTTTCGCCGGAATGACTGACTTGTTCAGAGCTTCCCTAGGGAACCTCTGATTAAGTGAACATTCACCGCAAAGACGCAAAGGACGCAAAGAAAAACAGGAGTTTTTACCAAGAAAACCCTTTGCGCTCTTTGCGCCTTTGCGGTGAGAAGCAGTTTTTCGAGACTTGTTCAGAGCTTCCTCAGTGCCCCGCCTGCTTGCCCCAAAGTTCTTCCAACCGCTTATCGCGTCCGCAACCGCCGCGATAGAACTTGTAGCGAATCGGATTCTTCATGTAGTAATTCTGATGGTAATCCTCGGCCGGGTAGAACTCGGTCGCCGCCACGAGCGGCGTCACGATCGGCTGCTTGAACGGTTTGGATTTTTCCAGCGCCGCCTTTGACGCTTGCGCGAGCCGCTGCTGTTCCTCATTGTGGTAAAAAATCCCGGTACGGTATTGACCGCCGCGGTCGCAGAATTGCCCACCGGAATCGGTCGGATCGACGTTGCGCCAAAACACATCGAGCAGCTTTTCATAGCTCACTTTCTTGGGATCGTAGACCACCTGCACCGCCTCCGTATGCCCGGTGACGCCGGCGGAGACTTCGCGATAGGTGGGATTCGCCTTTTGCCCGCCGGTGTAACCGGACGTGGTCGACACCACGCCGTCGAGTTTGTCGTACGGCGGTTCCATGCACCAGAAGCAGCCGCCGGCGAACGTGGCCTTCGCCAGCCCGGCTGAGTCAGCCGGCTTGTCCGCCGCGTGCGCGGAAACGACCAGCAGGGCAATCAGCCCCGCGGCGAGTCGAAGTATTCGCGTGAGTATCGTCGGCATCACTTGTATCCTCCTATGCATTGCACTGGCGGCACCTCTATGACCGAACGCTCCCCGGTTGGTTGCGCTGGCGTAAGGTTTTGGATTTGGTGCAGACTAACACGGCAAAGCTACCGGAGGTGACCCATGGGCTGGTTCGGAACCAAGAAGATGAGCATGCCGCGAGCGAGCGAGGCACTCGCCGGTCGCGCGGCCGCGATGGAAGTACCGGCACGGCACTTTGTGAACGGTAATCCGTTGATGCCGCCGTTTCCGGAAGGGATGAAGCTCGCGCTCTTCGGACTCGGCTGCTTCTGGGGCGCGGAACGCATGTTTTGGAAAATTCCTGGCGTCTACAGCACTTCCGTCGGTTATGCCGGCGGCCAAACGCCGAACGCCAACTATCGCGAGGTGTGCAGCGGCATGACCGGCCACAACGAAGTCGTGCGCGTGGTGTACGACCCGAACGTCGTAAGCTACGAGGACTTGCTCAAGGTTTTTTGGGAAGGCCACGATCCGACGCAAGGCATGCGCCAAGGCAACGACGTCGGCACACAGTATCGCTCCGGCATCTACACATACGATGACGAACAAAAGAAACTCGCCACCGCTTCGCGCGACGCGTTTCAAAAGCGACTGAAGGCGGCGGGTTTCGGCCCGATCACGACCGAAATCGTCGACGCGCCCGAGTTCTATTACGCCGAGGAGTATCACCAGCAATACTTGGCGAAGAATCCCGGCGGTTACTGCGGTCTCGGCGGAACGGGCGTTGAATGCCCGGTGGGACTCATCGAGGCATCGGCGGAGTAAGTACGATCGACCGTCGTGGAAGCGCGCGTGGCTGGGAAGGGCCAAACGAGCTTCTGCCGACGGCGGCGAGACGATAGGATGACGCTTCGTTGATTCCGAATCGTGCTGTATCGAGTTTGGAGATGGTGGGACCGGAGTAGGGAGGCTAACTTGATCCGGCGCGCACAGGAGGCGGTGAAGAGGAATCCGCCTCCCGTCGTTGCGTGGATTAACCGCGAGAACCGCGAGGGCCGTGCGGTCCCGGTCCGGCGCGGTCAAACACCGCTTTCTGTTCGGTCGTCAGCGCGCCGTAAAGATCGCTGCGCGCCTTCTGCACCGCTTCGCGGCCGGCGAACCGCTGCTGCATGATCGCGTTATGCGCTTCGGGCGTTGACTGACCCGCCTGCATCGACGCGCGCATGTCTTCCGTCGACTTCGCCTGATTGCGAACCGCCGTCTCGAACGCCTCCCACGCTTTCGCCTGCTCCCCAGTGATCTTCAGATCGCCCTTGAGGCCGGTGAGACGCTCATTCAGCGTTTTCTCGTCGCCCGCGAAGCCATACGGTCCGTGCATTCCGCCGAAACCGGCGCCGGCAAACGGTCCGTGCATGCCATTTCCGCCGCCATTGCCGCCGTGCATACCCATTCCCGGTCCGCCGCCTTGGCCATATCCCATTCCGGGGCCCTGGCTGAACGCGACCGCGGCGAATCCGAGCCCGACTGCGGCCACGGTGCCTACAGCGATTTTCGAAAGTGCTTTCATGATACATCTCCTCGGTTGGTTAAGTTTGCCTTTACTGCGATGACCATGAGACACCTTGTGCGTAACGCGCGCGTGTCGGGACAAGGCGTTCTTGCAACGCCCCGATTCAAATGCGGCCCTCTGTTACAGTGCGTTACAATTTTCCGGCGTTCTGAAAACACCGCAGGGGTATAAGGAACTCATGGACCGGCCCGAGCACATTCTGATCGTGGACGACGACGCGGAGATCCGCGCGTTGCTGCGCGACTATCTGAAACGCAACGGCATGCGCGCCGAGGCGGTCGCGGACGGCCGCGCGATGCGCGAAGCGCTCGCCGCCAGCCGCTTCGATCTCGTGATTCTCGATCTCATGCTGCCGGGTGAAGACGGGCTCGCGCTTTGCCGAAATCTGCGCGCGCGCTCGAACCTGCCCGTGATCATGCTGACCGCACGCGGCGAGGAGACGGATCGCATCGTCGGTTTGGAAATGGGCGCCGACGACTACTTGCCGAAGCCGTTCAATCCGCGCGAGCTGCTCGCGCGCATTCACGCCGTGCTGCGCCGCGTGCGCGCGCTTCCGGAGAATTCCACGTTGACCGAGGCCAAGCTTGTCCGCTTCGCCGGATGGACGCTCGATCTCAACTCGCATCAGCTCACGTCCGCGGCCGGCGTGGTGGTGCCGTTGAGCCACGGCGAGAATCGGTTGCTGCGCGTGTTTCTCGAACACCCGAACCGCGTGTTGTCGCGCGATCAGCTGCTCGACTTGACGCGCGGGCGCGAGGCGTCGCCGTTCGACCGCAGCATCGACGTGCAAGTCGGCCGTCTGCGCCGCCGGCTCGGCGACACCGCGCATGAGCCGACATTGATCGAAACTTTGCGCGGCGAAGGCTACAAGTTCAACGCCGCGGTCGAGGTGCAGCCATGATCCGCCTGTGGCCTTCGACCCTGACCGGGCGCTTGGTGCTGATCCTGCTCGGTGGGTTGCTCGCGGCGCAATTGCTCGGCGCCGCGATTCTGCTTTCCGACCGCGCGAGCGCGATCTATGAGGCGAGCGGAATGCATGCCGCCCAGCGCATCGCCGGCATGGTGCACCTGCTCGATACACTCAACCCCGAGCAGCGCCGTCTGGTTGTCCCGGCTTTGAATACGAGCGGCTTTCGCGTCACGTTTACCCAGCAACCCGCGGCCGAGCCGAGTGCGGCCGACGAGAGCATACACTCCGCCCACTTGCGCGCGGTGTTGCGCAACGCCCTGGGCGACGAGCGCGCGCTGCGCGTCGCCGTGTTGGCAAGCGGCGCGGATTTTATGGAAGGCCCGCGGCCATCGCGCGGATCTCACTTCGGCATGATGATGCCGCGTGCGCCCCCCTTCGGCGGGGCGCCGCTCGGCGGCGCGTTCGCGGTGCAGGCGCAGCTACTCGACGGGCAATGGGTCAGCATCGCCCAGCGTCTGCCGGATGAATCGGTTGCCTGGCCGTGGAAACTGCTGGTCACGCTCGGCGTGCTACTCGCCTCGGTGATCGCGCTTTCCTTGATCGCGGTGCGCCTGGTCACGCGGCCGCTCGCCGTGCTCGGACGCGCGGCGGAAGACTTGGGACGCGACATCGAACGGCCGCCGCTCCCCGAATCGGGACCGGCGGAAGTGCGTCGTACGGCGCAGGCATTCAACACCATGCAGGCGCGACTCGTGCGCTTTCTGCACGATCGCGCGCAAATGCTGGCGGCGGTGTCGCACGATCTGAAAACGCCGATCACGCGACTGCGCCTTCGCGCGGAGTTGATCGATGACGCGGTGCTGAAAACCAAGGTGGTTCACGACTTGGAAGAAATGGAAGGCATGACGCGCGCGGCGCTCGATTTCCTGCGCGACGCCAGCGCGCACGAGGCGGCGCAGCCGCTCGACGTCAACGCGATGCTCGAAAGCCTGCAAGCAGACGCCGAGTCGATGGGCCGCGACGTGCAAATCGAAGGCGCGGCGGCGGCGCCGTACCGCGCGCGACCGCAAGCGTTGCGTAGGTGCGTCGGCAATCTTCTCGACAACGCCGCGCAACACGCAAAACACGCCCGGCTGCGCGTGTACGACGACGCGAAGCGCCTTGAGATCATTGTCGGCGACGACGGGCCGGGTATTCCGCAAGACAAGCTCGAACAAGTGTTCGAGCCGTTTTACCGGCTCGATCCCTCGCGCAATCGCGAAAGCGGCGGTGCCGGCCTCGGCCTAAGCATCGCCCGCGACATCGCCCGCGCTCACGGCGGGAGCCTTGAGTTACGCAACCGTCCGCAAGGCGGCATCGACGCCGTACTCACGTTGCCGCGCTAGTGTCCTGAGTCATAGGTTCGGTCCGCCCCGGATCTCTGGAGCGGATCGGGTGTGGATGGCTGGTTACAGAAACTACATCCGGCGAGCGCGCGTGGCAAAAGACGGGCAGGCGGCGAGAGCGAGCGAAGGATCGAAGTACGCGGTGCCGAGATATGCGTACGCGCGGTTTACGCCGCCTTTTTGATTTTCACGTCCACCTGCCGGCCAACGCGCGCGAGCATATTGACCAATGCATCGAGGCTGAATTTTTCGATACGACCGCGCAATAGATCATTGAGGCGCGGCTGTGTAATGCCCAGCTGTTTCGCCGCCCGCGACTGCGTTTCGCCGCCCGCGTCGACATAGCGCTGAACCGCAATCATGAGTTCTGCGCGCATGCGCATGCTCGCGGCGGTTTCGGGAGCGTTCTCGATTGCATCCCACACGCTCGCAAAGGTTCGTTTCTTCATCGCTCTTTCCTCAGTAATTTGAATCGCGCTCGCGCCAGATCCAGATCGCCCTTGGCCGTCTTCTGGGTTTTCTTCTGAAAGGCATGCAGCACGTACAGAGCCTCAGGAAAACTGGCGACATATATCACCCGAAACGCTCCAGCCTCGTCTCGCGCCCGAATCTCGTTGACGCCCGGGCCGACAGTCTTCAGCGGTTTCCAGTTCTCAGGCAGCAAGCCGCGCTGGACGCGATCCAGCTGAAACCCTGCTTCCCGGCGGGCCGTCACTGGAAACGCGCGAACAGCTTCCAGAGAATCACCGAGAAATGTTACCGGTTTCACCGAGACACTATATCAATATGGATATCCATAGCAAGAATCACTGAGAGGCAGCCCGAAGCAACGAGAATGGCCGCACGTGATCGCGGCGCTCCGCGAAGAGACGACCCGCGGCACCGCCGTGAATAGCCCGCGTGTGCAGGAGTTATTTCAACAATGGGAAAGCCTGCTCGACGATCTCAACCAGGGCGACGCGACGCTCACGCACGAGTGGGACACTGCCATGCGATCTCTTGATAGAATCGGGCGTCTATTTTCGGCTGCAACACCACATTCGGTAGGCATGGGCGGCGAACGACAAGCGGGTTACGTAAGCGAGCGAGGAGTGCGGACGCGATCGTCGTCCGCACGGAATTGGCGCCGGTCAATCCGTGCAGTGCCGCAATGCGAGCGGTAGACTGGATACCTCCCCGACGGATCGACCTAGCGATGGAAATGAAAACCGCGACTTCGAAACGATCGCCGTCCGGCTTCGATTTGTCACCGCCGGCCGAGCCGCCGGTCACGGACTGAACGTGCCGCTCGAGAAACCCGCTGCCGCGCCGCCTTCGCTCAGGCGGGTCATCGCCGACTTCGGCGGCCTGTACGCCGCCAATGCGGTGGTGGCTTTCATCTTCGCGGCGTCGGGCCCGGTCGCGATTATCCTCGCCGTCGGCACGCGCGGCGGCCTGTCCGAGTCCGATCTCGCCTCCTGGCTCTTCGGCGCGTTT
>DASWLD010000213.1:0-4749 GCA_036396275.1 Burkholderiales bacterium | reverse complement strand
GAAGTGAAGCTGGCGCTCGCCGGCGCGGAGCTCGAGAC
The DNA here is from genome assembly GCA_036396275.1 of Burkholderiales bacterium. GTDB lineage: Bacteria > Pseudomonadota > Gammaproteobacteria > Acidiferrobacterales > Sulfurifustaceae > JACQFZ01. Next base: position 4,711 of record DASWLD010000213.1, on the reverse strand, counting down.
CGTCACGCCCGACTGGCGCAACAAGCTGCTCGCCGTGATCACCGATCCGAACGTGGCCTATATCCTGATGATGCTCGGAATCTACGGCATCTTCTTTGAGCTGTGGAATCCGGGTTACGTCCTGCCGGGTGTGATCGGCGGTATTTGCCTGCTGTTAGCGCTCTATGCCTTCCAGGTGTTGCCGGTGAACTATGCCGGCCTCGCGCTGATCGTGCTCGGCATCGCGTTCATGGTGGCCGAGGCGTTCATGCCGAGTTTCGGCGCGCTCGGCATCGGCGGCGTCATCGCGTTCGTCGCGGGGTCCGTCATTCTGCTCGACACCAGCGTCGAGGGTTACGACATCGCTTGGCAGCTGATCGCGTTGGTGGCGATTACCAGCGCGCTGATCTTCGGCGGAATCGTCTGGCTTGCGCTGCGCGCGCGCAAACGCGCCGTCGTCAGCGGGCGCGAGGAAATGCTCGGCCAAATCGGCGAAGCGCTCGAAGCGTTTTCCGATCAGGGGCGGGTACGGGTTCACAGCGAGGAATGGCAGGCACGCACAGCCGCGCGCCTGCGCCGCGGACAACGCATAAAGGTCGTCGGCATCGAAGGGCTGACGCTAACGGTCGAACCAACCGAACGAGAGGGTAACTGACATGGCTTTCGCTTCCACCGGATTTATCGTCGCCGTCATCGTGCTTCTTCTGTTTTCCGCCATTCGGATTCTGCGGGAGTACGAGCGCGGTGTAGTGTTCATGCTCGGGCGCTTTTGGAAAGTCAAAGGGCCCGGTTTGGTCATCATCATCCCCGGGATCCAACAAATGGTGCGGGTGGATCTGCGTACCATCGTCATGGACGTACCGCCGCAGGACGTGATCTCGCGTGACAACGTGTCGGTGAAAGTGAACGCGGTGTTGTATTTTCGCGTGATCGATCCGGAACGCGCGATCATTCAGGTGGAGGACTACTACGCCGCCACCAGCCAGCTGGCGCAGACGACGCTGCGCTCGGTGCTCGGTAAGCATGAGTTGGACGAAATGCTGGCCGAGCGCGACAAGCTCAACACCGATATTCAGCGCATCCTCGACGCCGCAACCGACGCCTGGGGTATCAAGGTAACGAGCGTCGAGATCAAGCACGTCGACATCGACCAAAGCATGGTACGTGCGATCGCGCAGCAAGCCGAAGCCGAGCGAACGCGCCGCGCCAAGATCATTCACGCCGAGGGTGAGATGCAGGCGGCGGAAAAGCTGGTGCAGGCGGCCGATCAGATGAGCCGCAATCCGCAGGCGCTACAGCTGCGCTATTTGCAGACCCTCTCGCACATCGCCAGCGAGAAGACGACGACGGTGGTGTTCCCGCTGCCGATGGATCTGATCTCGCCGTTCATGGAGGCGATGAAGAAAGGGAAATAAGGCTAGGTTAATCGTCCGCCCTCACCCCTTGCCCTGCCCAGGAACCGCGAGCGAAGGTCGCCACCGACTCCCCCTCTCCCCTCGGGAGAGGGTAAGGGGTGAGGGAAGAGGCCGCAGAGTTCCGGGGCGAAATTCGTGACGATCGCATCGTCATGCGGCCTCTCCCAATGGGAGAGGGGGTCGCTCCAGCGCGTCCAGCGCTCGCGACATTCGCACTTTGTCGCTGTGCCGTCCCTGCTTCGCGCCAAAGTCCAGGGCAAACATCCTGTTTGCCCGTTCGCCGCAATGCGGCTCATCCATGTGCAGCAGAGTTGGTTCGCTGATGCGGCTTTTACTATCGAACCTGCCACGCGACGATCGCGAGATCGCCGGCGCTCGCGCCGAACTCGATGGTCGGAAAGAAACCGTCCCCGTTCGCAAGGATACTCCCGAACTGCACCAGCCCGCCGATGTCGCCGATCGGCCGCCAGCGGCCGTTGACGTAGGCAACCGCCGGTTGTTCGTCTAACCGAAATTGCGGAGTCCAGCCGTCACTACGCCGGTAATAGCGCAGTACGACCCGGCACAGCAACGATGGCGCCAGCGTTGTACCGGTAAAGAGATCAATCACGCGGTCCGCGGGTTGCGTATCGACGCGAAGGCGATCGCCGGGTTTGAGCGTCCAGCGCGAGAACACCGGGACCGCGTCCGGGCGTTGCACGCCCGGTTCGTCGAGTATGGAGAGCGCGACGGGCGTCGGCGTCGTCGGCGGTGATTCCAACGTGAATAGCGTACGTTCGGCCGCCATCGCCGGTGACGCGGCCAGCAACAGCGCGCCGGCGAAGGTAACCGCAAATCTGAAGTAAGTCATTCCAACGTTGAGCCTAGTGGTCCGGCGGGTTGAAGTCCACGCGCGCACGCGCAGCGTCGTCAGTCGGCCGGCACCGGCCGCTTGCGTCCGAGGCTGTCGAGCGCCACGAAAGTAAGCACCGCCTCCGTGACCACCACGACCTCGCCGGGAATCGGCGTTTTCCAGTTGCGCTCGGCGTACACGGTGACATCGACGGTGATCGACGTGGTGCCGATCCGAACGAACTTCGCGTACAGGCTGACCACGTCGGCGACGTACACCGGTTTCTTGAACGTAAAAGCGTTCACCGCGACGGTCGCGACGCGCCCGCGGGCCCGTCGCGCCGCGGCGATGCCGCCGGCGACGTCGACCTGCGCCATGATCCAGCCGCCGAAAATGTCGCCGGTGGCGTTGGTGTCGGACGGCATGGGCGTTACCCGCAGGATCGGTTGCTCGTTTTCCGGAAGCCGTGTCGTCATCGTGTTGTTTCTCCTTCAATTGCCAGCCAATCGCGGGGTTGCAGATAGTGCTCGTACAGTCGCGCCTCGGCGCTGCCGGGCTCGGGACGCCAGTCGTAGCGCCACGCGACCTGCGGCGGCAGCGACATCAGGATCGACTCGGCGCGGCCGCCGGATTGCAGGCCGAAGAGCGTGCCGCGATCGTATACCAGGTTGAATTCGACGTAGCGCCCGCGCCGGTAAAGTTGAAACGCGCGTTCGCGTTCGCCGAATGCGAGGCCTTTGCGCCGCTGCACGATCGGCACGTACGCGCGGATGTAGTGGTCGCCGACGCTGCGCAAGAACGCGAAGCAATGCTCAAAGCCGCGTTCGTTTAGATCATCGAAGAACAAGCCGCCGATACCGCGCGGCTCCTGCCGGTGTTTGATGTAGAAGTATTCGTCGCACCATTTTTTGAACCGCGCATAGTAACCGGACCCGAACGGATCGCACGCCGCTTTCGCTTCGCGGTGCCAGTGCACGCAGTCGTCGTCGAAGCCGTAGTAGGGCGTCAGATCGAAGCCGCCGCCGATCCACCATACCGGTTCGGTGCCGGGTTTTTCGGCTTGAAAGAAACGCACGTTGCAATGCGACGTCGGAACATACGGGTTGCGCGGATGGATCACCACCGACACGCCGAGCGCCTGAAACGATCGACCCGCCAGTTCCGGTCGCTGTGCCGTCGCCGAAGGCGGCAATCCGGCGCCGTACACGCGCGAGAAGTTAACGCCCCCTTGTTCGAGCACCGCGCCGTCGGCGACAACACGCGTGCGGCCGCTGCCGTACACGGACGTACCAATGTCGGTCGCTTCCGGCTTCCTGCTTCTCGCGACACTCGTACGTCCCTGTACATCGCGGGAATCAGCAGGATGCTGGGAGCGACCTCCGCCGCCGGGGCGTTCCCAACGATCCTCGCGAAACCGCGCGGCGCCGTCTTCTTGTTCGAGCGCGGTGCAAATGCGCCGCTGCAAATCGAGCAGATAATCTTCAACCGCGTGTAAGTCGGGTTTCATCGGAAACAAAATTTCATCACAGAGCGGACCCGGAACCCAGCAAGAATTTCCCGCCGATCCGGCAGTCGGCTCGGTTCAGGGCCTTACCACTTCGCCAGTGGCGCCGTCGCGAATCGACGTGGGTGCGCCGAGGTCGCCGACGCGCCCCGGCAGCACGTAGTCGATGCTCGCGCCGAAGCGCCGCAGCGCCTCGCGGTAACCGCGCGCCGGGCGCCGGCCGGTTCGGTTGGCGCTGGTCGAGACGATCGCCCGGCCGGCGGTGCGACACAGCCGCGCGGCCTGCGAGTGCGCCGTGATGCGTACGGCGATGCGCGGGTTCCGTCCGCTAATCCAGCGTGGGAGGTGCGGGCGCGGTTCCAGCAACCAGGTGTAGGGTCCGGGCCAGGTGCGGGCCGCGCGCTCGGGAATCTCGATGACAAACGGGGTCAATTGTTCGGCGTCGGCCGCAATGAGTATCAAGCCTTTGTCGGAAGAGCGGTGTTTGATGCGCAGGAGCCGCTCCACCGCTCGCCCGTTCCATGGATCGCAACCGAACCCGAAGCAGTGTTCGGTGGCGTACGCGACAATGCCGCCGGATCGAATCACCTGCGCCGCGTGCTGAAGCGATCCAGACATCAGGTCGGCGAGGCGTGCACTTCCCCCCTCTCCCCTTGCCCTCTCCCTCCAGGGGCGAGGGGGAGTCGGTTCGCTCCCGCGTTCATCGATTGAAGCGCTCCCGAACGGACTTATCCTTGGCCGCGATCGCCGCGGCGCTGAGCTTGCGTTCCTCGACCAGCCGGCTCGCGAGCGAGCGATCGGACAGCGCCATGATCTCGGCGGCCAAGTAGGCGGCGTTCCTGGCGCCGGTTTTGCCGATCGCCACGCACGCGACCGGTATGCCGCCCGGCATCTGCACGGTCGACAGCAGCGCGTCCTGGCCTTTGAGCGGACCGGCATCGAGCGGCACGCCGATCACGGGTTTTACCGTGAGCGCGGCGA
>DASWLD010000212.1:0-12600 GCA_036396275.1 Burkholderiales bacterium | reverse complement strand
CGTGCTTGACGCAGTAGTCGAGATGCTCGAGCGTCGGCTCCGGGCGGGTAAACTCGACCAGCACGTCGAAATCGCCGGCGGCGATATCACTGGTGACATCGACTCCCAGCGCTGCGACGCCGGCCATCGTCCCGGCGTCGGTACCGACGGCGGGCGAGCCGGGATATTCGATCGCCGCACACAGCTGCATGCCGCGCGCGGCCGTGATCGCCTCGATCAGCGTACGGCCCATGCGTCCGGCCGCGCCGGCGATGGCAATTCGTATCATGGAAGAACTCCTCTCGGCTAACGGCCAGAATATCGGATTTTTCCGCGACCAGCTATCCGCGCGGCGCGAAGTAGTAAGATAACGACCATGCCGTCCAGCTCGCTCTTCGTAATCCTCGCGCACCTGTTCGCCGCCGCGCTCGCGGGCGCGCTTATCGGGTTGGAGCGAACTTACCACGGTCGACCGGCGGGATTTCGCACGCACGTACTGGTTTGCACGGCATCGAGCCTGCTCATGGTGCTCGGCACCCATCAGGCCGCCGTCTTCAGCGGTCTGCCTTTCGAATCGATTCGCGTCGACCCGGCGCGCATGGCGCAGGGCATCATGACCGGCATCGGTTTTCTCGGCGCCGGCGTCATCATGAAGGAAGGTTTATCGGTGCGCGGCCTGACGACCGCCGCGTCGATTTGGATCACCGCCGCCATCGGCATCGTTATCGGCGGCGGCTTTTATGCGGCGGCGGCAGTCGCAACGCTGTTAACGCTGGCGACGCTCTCGGTGTTCCGCTGGCTGGAGCGAATTTTTCCGTCGCTGGTATTCGGGCGGTTGGTCGTGCGCTCGACGCGCGCCACCCGCCTGACGCAGGACACCTTGAGCGATCTCATCCGCGAACAAGGCGTCGTGTCGACGCAAACGGCGTATCGACTCACGGACAATGGCACGTGCGTGGAATACGAGATGACGATTCAGAGCCGCGACATGAAGAATTTTCGAAATCTCGCGGAACGTCTCGCCGCACTGCCGCAGGTGCTCGACTACTCTCTGTCGACCACCGGCGAGAAGTAGTACCCGCGATCAGGGGCTCGCGAAGAATCCTTTCAGACGCTCCAGCCACGACGATTCGCGCGGGCTGTGACGATCGCCGCCCCGCTTCACGGATTCGTGGAAACGCTGCATCAGCTCTCTCTGTTCGGGCGTTAGGTTCACCGGTGTCTCGATGCTGACGCGGCAATACAAATCGCCGACGCGCCCGCTGCGCACGTTGCGCACACCCTTGCCGCGCAGTCGAAACGTCTTCTCGGTTTGGGTGCCCGGCGGAATTTTAATCGCCGCCGGACCGTCGAGCGTCGGCGCGTCGAGCTCGCCGCCGAGGACCGCGGTGGCAAACGCGAGCGGCATTTCGCAGTAAAGATCGTCGTGCTCACGCTTTAGGATCGGATGCGGCTTGAGGCTAACCTGCACGAACAAATCGCCCGCCGGCGCGCCGCGGCTGCCGGCCTCGCCTTCGCCGCCGAGGCGGATCATATCGCCTTCGTCAACGCCCGCGGGCACCTTCACCGATAGCGTCTTCGTCTTCTGCACGCGGCCGTGTCCATGGCACGTCGTGCACGGATCGGTGATGCGTTGACCCGCGCCGCGACACGTCGGACACGTTTGCTGAATCGAAAAGAACCCCTGTTGCATGCGCACTTGGCCTCGCCCCTCGCAGGTGCGGCACACACTCGGTTTGGTGCCGGGCTTCGAACCCGAACCGTTGCACGTTTCGCAGTTCTCCGCCGTCGGCACGCGAATCTTCACGTCGGTGCCGTGCACCGCGTCTTCCAGGGAAAGTTCGAGGCTGTAGCGTAGATCCGCGCCGCGATTCGACTGCGCGCCGCGCCGGCCGCCGGACCCGAAAATGTCGCCGAATACATCGCCGAAGATGTCGGCGAAGTTCGCGGCGCCCGCTCCGTAGAAACCACCGGCCGCGCCGCCAGCCATCGACGGATCGACACCGGCGTGGCCGAACTGATCGTAAGCGGCGCGCTTTTGTGAATCGGCGAGAACTTCGTAGGCTTCTTTCGCTTCCTTGAAGCGAAGCTCGGCGGCCTTATTGTCGGGGTTGCGATCCGGATGGTATTTCATCGCGAGCCGCCGAAACGCCTTCGTGATTTCCGCCTCGGAAGCGTTACGGGCGACGCCGAGCGTTTCGTAGTAATCCGCTTTCATAAAATCAGTAGCAAGTTACAAGTGGCAAGTAGCAAGGTGGCCGAAATTCTTGCTACTTGCCACTTGCTACTTGCTACTTCTTTTTATGTGCTACTTTTCTTATTTTCCTTCACTTCCTCGAATTCGGCGTCGACGACATTGTCCTTGCCGCCGCCCGCGGCCTCTTCACCGCCGCCCGCCGGCGCACCGCCGGCCGCCGCGCCGGCTTCCTGTGTCGCCTTGTACATCTGCTCGGCCAGCTTGTGCGAGGCCTCCATCAGCGCCTGCGTCTTCTTCTCGATATCTTCTTTATCGTCGGTGCGCGCGGCTTCTTCCAGTACCTTGATCGCGGACTCGATGCGCGCCTTGTCGGCCGCCTCGAGCTTGTCGCCCGCGTCTTTCAGGGTACGCCGCACGTTGTGCACCGTCGCATCGGCTTGGTTACGCGCCTCGGCCAGCTCGCGCGCCTTGCGGTCTTCCTCCGCGTGCGCTTCGGCGTCTTTCACCATCCGCTCGATCTCGGCCTCGGTCAAACCCGAGCCCGCTTTGACCTCAATCTTGTTCTCCTTGCCGGTCGCCTTGTCCTTGGCCGACACGTGCAGGATGCCGTTCGCATCGATGTCGAACGTGACTTCGATTTGCGGCATGCCGCGCAGCGCCGACGGGATGCCCGTCAGGTCGAATCGCCCGAGCGACTTGTTGCCGCCCGCCATGTCGCGCTCGCCTTGAAGCACGTGCACGGTGACGGCGGTCTGATTGTCGTCGGCGGTCGAGAACACCTGCGTCGCCTTGGTCGGAATCGTCGTGTTCTTAGGAATCAGTTTCGTCATGACGCCGCCGAGCGTCTCGATACCGAGCGAGAGCGGCGTCACGTCGAGCAGCAACACGTCTTTGACATCGCCGCCGAGCACGCCGCCCTGAATCGCGGCGCCGATCGCGACGGCTTCGTCCGGGTTCACGTCTCGGCGGGGTTCCTTGCCGAAAAAGTCCTTCACGGCTTGTTGCACTTTCGGCATGCGGGATTGACCGCCGACCAAAATGACGTCGTCGATATCGCCGGCCTTGAGCCCGGCGTCCTTCAGGGCGACCTTGCACGGCTCGATGGTCTTGGTAATCAAGTCCTCGACCAGCGACTCGAGCTTGGCGCGCGTCAATTTAAGATTGAGATGCTTCGGGCCGCTCGCATCGGCGGTGATGTACGGCAGATTGATTTCGGTTTGCTGACTCGACGACAACTCGATCTTCGCCTTCTCGGCCGCATCCTTCAGGCGTTGCAGTGCCAGCGGATCTTTGTGCAGGTCGATACCGGCGTCTTTCTTAAACTCTTCCGCGAGGTAATCGATGATGCGTTTGTCGAAATCCTCGCCGCCGAGAAACGTGTCGCCGTTGGTCGACAGCACTTCGAATTGGTGTTCGCCGTCGACTTCGGCGATTTCGATGATGGAAATATCGAACGTACCGCCGCCGAGATCGTACACCGCGATCTTGGAATCGCCCGGCTTCTTGTCCATGCCGAAGGCAAGCGCGGCCGCCGTCGGCTCGTTGATGATGCGCTTGACCTCGAGGCCGGCGATGCGCCCGGCGTCCTTGGTCGCCTGGCGCTGGGAATCGTTGAAATAGGCGGGAACCGTAATAACCGCTTCCTTCACTTCATGGCCGAGATAGTCCTCCGCGGTCTTCTTCATCTTCTGCAACACCCGCGCGGATACTTCCGGCGGCGCCATCTGCTTGCCGCGCGCCTCGACCCAGGCGTCGCCGTTCTTGGCTTTGACGATTTTATAAGGTACGAGCTTGATGTCGCGCTGTACGACGTCCTCATCGAACTTGCGTCCGATCAGGCGCTTGACCGCGTGCAGGGTGTTGTGGGGATTGGTGATGGCCTGGCGCTTCGCCGCCTGGCCGACGATGACTTCGCCGTCTTCCGCGAAAGCCACGACCGACGGCGTGGTGCGATCGCCCTCGCTGTTCTCGATAACGCGCACCTTGCTCCCCTCCATAATGGCGACGCAGGAGTTGGTGGTCCCGAGATCGATTCCGATAATTTTTGCCATCGTACTGTCCTCAGAATGAATGCCGTTGTTCGACCGAATGCCTGGTGTTATGGGGCTAAAACCCCTGGTTTCAAGCGGTTGTTGCCGGGTTTTCGCCGCCGGCGGCGCTCGGTGCCCGGGCCACGACGACCAAGGCCGGCCGCAGGACCCGATCGTGCAGCATCCAGCCTTTCTGCATCACATTCACGACGTGACTGGCCGGGATCTCGGCGCTCTCGACCACGCCGATCGCATGATGCTTTTCGGGGTCGAATTTCGCCCCGGTGGGATCGATGATCGTCAGGTTGAACTTGCGAAACGCGTCGTCCATCAACTTCAAGGTCAGATCCAGACCTTCGTGCATCTTCTGCAGCGCGACCTTATCTTCGCGCGCGATATCGACCGTGCGCGCCAACTCCAGGCTGTCGCGAACGGCGAGCAACTCGCCGGCGAACCGCTCGATGGAATACTTATGCGCGTTGGCGACATCCATCTCCGCGCGGCGCCGGGCATTTTCCAATTCGGCGCGGGCGCGCAGGAACTTATCCAGGTTATCGGCCGCCTGCGCTTTCGCGGCATCGAGCTCGGCCTGTAGATCAATCGCCGAGCTTCCGGAAACTTCGTCCGCGGCCGGGGTTTCTTGTCCGCCGACCTCGGACGATGACTGCGCCGGCGTGTCTCCCGCGGCGTCGCGCGGCGTGGTCTTGTGGCCCGGTGTTTCCGACATGGCAGTCCCCCAATCTTACAAGGTGCGCGCGGCAAGCGCGCTTCGGCTCACTCCCTTCTCCCGTAGGGAGAGGGGTAGTCGCTTCGCTGATACGATTCGCATAATTTGGGGCTAAGAGCGAGGCCTTTCAAGGCGCGCCGATGCGCCCGATTGGGCCGTAAGCGCCGCGCTCAATAGGCGGGCGGTGAGATCGACGATCGGAATAATATGCTCGTACGCCATGCGCGTCGGACCGATCACGCCGAGGGTACCGACCATGTGCTGATCCACCTTATAAGAAGCGGTAACAATGCTGCAATCCTCGAGCGCGGCGTAGCCGGACTCCGCGCCGATAAATATCTTAATCCCGTTTACCCGCATGCTCCGGTCCAACAGGTGCAGCAGATCACGCTTGGCGGTAAAGGCGTCGAAAAGTTTACGCAGCTTCTTAATGTCGCCGAGGTCTGGAATTTCCATCAAATTCGCCTCGCCGCTTAGAACCAGCTCGTCCGCTTCGCTCTGGTCCGACGCGAATGCCTTGCGTGCCATTTCCGTGGCGAGCTGCATGACGCGCTGAAGATCGGCGCTGGCTTGCTGCATCTCGCTGACGAGGGCCTGTTTGACATCGGCCAACAGCTTTCCGGCGAAGCGCTCATTGAAGTAGTTCGACGCCTGCTCCAGTTCGCTCGCCGCGTAGTCGCGGTCGGCGGTGATGATGCGATTGTCCACGTGCCCGTCTTGGGTGACCAATATCACCAGAATTCGGCCGCCCGAAAGCGCCAGAAAATCGATATGCCGAAAGGTCGTCCGTTCATCGCGGTGCGACACCAGCACGACCCCCGCAAGTTTGCTGATTTCAGAGAGCAGGTGCGACGCGCTATCTATTAATTGATGCGGGTCATGCGCCCCCGACAGTTCCTCGCGAAATATCTGCACCTTGCCTTCGTCAAGCGGTTGCACCTTGAGCAGCGTGTCGACGAACAGCCGGTAGCCGCGCTGAGTCGGTACGCGCCCTGCCGAGGTATGCGGCGAGCTGATCAGGCCCATCTCCTCGAGGTCGACCATGACGTTGCGGATCGTGGCCGGGCTCAGATCGAGCCCGGCATAACGCGCCAGTGTCCGCGACCCGACGGGTTCGCCGTCGGCGACATAGCGCTCGATCAAGGTCTTGAGCAGTAGTTCGGCGCGGGGATTCAACTGCATGGCAGCTCGACCAACCGCCCGATTTTCGGCGCTATCTCCCGCGGGAGCGGAAAGGCATGGGGGCAATGGAAAGCACACATAATTTAAAGGAATCTAGCACTCTGATGACCTGAGTGCCAAGTATGGCCGGGAGATCGATTACAGCGCGCCCGCGCGCGGCCCCGTAAGCGCCGCACTGGCCCCTTACTGACCGTGCGTGCTAGTTTATCGCGCCTCGGTCAGGGCCTTACATGAAGAGCGCCTCTATCACCACTGTTGGCCTGTTTGGGAAGTATCAGGGCGACGGTGTCGGCACGCACCTCGTACGCCTCGGGCGTTTCCTCAAGGATCGCGGCTTGAAGGTCGTGGTCGAGGAAGACAGCGCCCGAGCGCTGCCCGAGTCGGTCGGACCATCGATACCCCTCGAACGCATCGGTTCCGAGATAGAACTGGCGATCGCTATCGGTGGGGACGGCACGCTGCTGCACCTGGCCCGCTCCCTCGCCGAACACGCGGTCCCGGTTATCGGCGTCAACCAGGGCCGGCTCGGATTCTTGACCGACATTCCCCTGGTCGATATGGAGCGGGAAGTCGGTCGCATTCTCGACGGCAAGTTTCAGGCCGAGCACCGCCTTCTGCTGCACGCCGAAGTGCATCGCGGCGGCAAGATGCTCCACGCCGATCGTGCATTCAACGACGTGATAATCAGCAAGGGTGAAGTCGCGCGACTGATCGAATACGAGACCTACATCGGCGAGCAGTTTGTCAACAGCGCCCGCGGCGACGGAATCATCATCGCGAGCCCCACGGGTTCGACCGCGTATGCCATGTCGGCTGGCGGGCCGATTCTGCACCCAAGCCTTCCGGCGCTAGCGCTGGTTCCGATCTGCCCACACACGCTCAGCAACCGCCCGATCGTGGTTTCGGCCGATTCCACCGTCCAAATCGTCGTCGTCGGTCCGTTGCCCGGGCATGCGCACGTGACGCTCGACGGGCAGATTAACTACACACTGCAGGTCGGCGATCGCATTTTCGTTCGGCGCGCCAACCATTCCGTGGAGCTACTGCACCCGCTGGAGCGCAACCACTACGACGTGCTGCGCGAAAAGCTCGGCTGGGGCGCGAAGTACTGATGCCAATCAAACCAGTCGCATCAGCGAACCGACTCTGCTGCACATGGGTGAGCCGCATCGCGGCGAACGGGCAAACAGGATGTTTGCCCTGGACTTTGGTGCGACGCAGGGACGGCATAGCGACAAAGTGCGAATGTCGCGAGCGCAGGATGCGCAGGAGCGACCCCCTCTCCCTTCGGGAGAGGGCAAGGGGTGAGGGGAAGCATCACAGAATCCGCTTCACGCTATGATGGAGGACGGGTTCTAAAAATGCTGCATTCGCTCTACATCCGTGATTTCGCCGTCATCAAGGCGCTCGAGCTCGATACCGTCGACGGACTCACCGTGTTGACGGGCGAAACCGGCGCCGGAAAATCGATATTAGTCGACGCGCTTGCTTTGGCGTTGGGAGGTCGGGCCGATAGCGGCGTCATTCGCCATGGCAGTGAACGCGCCGAGGTGTCGGCGAGCTTCGCGATCAAACCGTCCGGCGATGCGGCGCGCTGGCTCAAGGAGCAGGATCTCGATGCCGATGGCGAGTGCTTGCTGCGCCGCGTCATCGACGGTGCGCGCGGCTCCAAGGGATTCATCAACGGCCGGCCGGTGCCGATCCAAATGCTGCGCGACCTCGGTGAGTATCTGGTCGACATTCACGGCCAACACGAACACCAATCGCTGTTGCGGCGCGACGCCCAGCGGCAACTGTTGGACGACTACGCCGGCTTGTCCGACGCGGTCGCGGCGGTCGGCCGCCATTATCGCCGGGTAAAAGCGTTACAAGACCGAATTGAGGCGCTCAACCGCGACGCCGCCGATCGCGGCACGCGTCTGGAGCTGCTGCGCCATCACGTCAAAGAACTGGAAGCGCTCAACCTAGCCCCGAACGAAATCGCTGCGCTCGAGGAAGAACATGGGCGCTTGGCGAACGGCGCCGAACTGCTCGACGGCGCGCACGCCGTGGTGCAGGCGCTGGACGCCGACGATGACTCCGCCGCGACGCACGTCGTCGCGCAGGCGACCCGCAAACTCGAAGGGCTCGCGCACTTCGATCCGCGGCTCGGCGAAATCGCCATGCTGTTGAGCGAAGCCGGCGTTCAGATCGACGAGGCGGCGAGCCGATTGCAGCGTTACGTCGGCGATCTCGACCTCGACCCGGCGCGCCTGCAATGGCTCGACGCGCGCCTTGGCACGATCCACGATCTTGCGCGCAAACATCGCGTCAAGGCCGAGGAGCTGCCGCCACTGCTGCAAAAATTCCGGACCGAGCTTGCCGATACCGAGGACCTCGACGGTAATCTCGCGCGTTTGAACGACGAACTGAAGCAGACGCGCGCCGAGTACACCGAGGCGGCCGCGGTCGTTTCCGCCGGCCGCACCCGGGCGGCGAAAACACTCGCTCGCGCGGTGACCGATCGAATGCAACATCTCGGTATGGCCGGTGGCCGCTTCCGTGTCGATCTGACGCCGCTGCCGAACGGCGAACTGAGTTCGCACGGCGCCGAGCGCGTCGAATTCCAGGTAACCGCCAACGCCGATCTGCCGTTGCGGCCGCTCAATAAAGTCGCCTCCGGCGGTGAGCTGTCGCGCATCAGCTTGGCGCTGCAAGTCGTGGCGGCCGGCGTCGCGCGCATACCGACATTGATCTTCGACGAAGTGGACGTCGGCGTCGGCGGCCGCGTCGCCGAAATCGTCGGACAGCAACTGCGCGCGCTGGCGGCAAAACGCCAGGTGCTGTGCATCACTCACCTGCCGCAAGTCGCCGCACTCGGCGAGCACCATTTACGCATCGCCAAATCGACGCAAGCGGGAGCCACCGACGTCACCGTCGATTCGCTCAAGAAATCCGAACGCGTCCAGGAAATCGCGCGTATGCTTGGCGGTATCGAGATCAGCCAAAAGACCATCGCTCATGCCGAGGACATGTTGAGCCGTGCTACCGTTTAAGACCGAGACTCAGCCGCTGACCGACTATGTCGTTCGCCCCGCCGCCATCGGCGATGTGCCGTATATCCACTTCCTGGTGGAGAACTACGCGGCGCAAGGCAATCTGCTGCCGCGGTCGATGAGCGAGCTGTATCGCCATCTGCGAGATTTCTTCGTGGTCGAGGTAAACGCGAAACTCGCCGGCTGCGGCGCGCTCGAAATCTTCACCGAGGATCTCGGCGAAATCCGCAGTCTCGTCGTCGACGACAAGTTCAAGCGCCATGGCTTCGGCCGCCTGCTGGTCGAGCGGCTGCTCGACGAGGCGCGGCGCATCGGCCTGCGACGCATCATGGCGCTTACTTACGTGCCGGATTTTTTTCACAAACTCGATTTTAAAACCGTGCCCAAGGAAACCTTGCCGGAAAAGGTCTGGGGCATTTGCGTCAAATGCTACAAGTTCAACAACTGCGATGAGATCGCGGTGTTGCGCGAATTGCGGGAACCCGCCGGCCGCGGCTAGTCGGACCTTCGTCACTGCGCAACTTCACATTCGAATCGAACACGTCTTGCCGTTGACGTCATACGATTGTCCAATTATCTCGATGCCGGTGAGACTGTCGCAGTGACGCCGCCGTGTCGAGTGCGATGATACGCTTGAAAAAAACGATCAGAAGGAATAGCTTGTTGGATACATGATCCCCCGCCGATCGCCGCTCCGAGTCCTCCCCTGGCTCCTCGCCGCGGTGTTCCTTTCCGTTCAGGCGATCGCGCTCGCGCACGAAATCAAACACGATTTGCGCCAGCACGATGACGGCGCCTGCGTACTGCATCTCCACGCGAAACATGCCGGCGACGGGCTTGCCGCCGGCACGCAAGCGCCGGCGGTTGTCCTGTCGGCACAACAATTCAGTCCAGGCGCGCCGGCGATTGTTCGCGGTGCGCCCACCCTTGGCTACCGCACCCGCGCGCCTCCCGTCATCGCCTAGTCCGTCGCTGTTTCCCTAGCCTCACCGACTAACCGCCCGCGACTTCGTGGCGCGGGCCTGATGACAACCTTGGAGTCGCTATGCGGCAACGTATCTTTCGTACGAGTCTCGCGGCTGTCCTTGCGCAGACAACCATCGCGGTGTTCGCGGCCGAGGCCGCGCGTACCGTTACTTCGAACAATTTCAACCCCGCTGTCAGCCTTATCCTCGACGGCAAGTTTGCGAACCTCAAGGAAGACCCCGCCGCCTACGCGCTGCCCGGCTTCGCGCTCGGCGCCGAAACCGGACCGGGCGAGAAAGGTTTTCGGCTCGGCGAGTCCGAGCTTGTCATCAGCGCCAATGTAGACGACAAGTTTTATGGCAGTCTCACGGCGGCGGTAACGCCCGAGAGTGAAACTGAGGTCGAGGAAGCATTCTTCGAGACCCTGCAGTTGGGCGGCGGCGCCACTATCAAGGCCGGTCGCTTCTTCTCCCACGTCGGTTACTTGAACAACGTCCACGCGCACGCCTGGGATTTCGTCGATCAGCCGCTCGCGTACCGGGCGCTGCTCGGCAATCAATTCGGCGACGACGGCGCGCAGCTGCGCTGGGTCGCGCCGACCGATTTGTTCCTGGAACTCGGCGCCGAGGCGTTTCGCGGCGACGCGTTTCCCGCGGGCGGCGCCGCCAAGAGCGGCAAAGG
Source organism: Burkholderiales bacterium (assembly GCA_036396275.1). Taxonomy (GTDB): domain Bacteria; phylum Pseudomonadota; class Gammaproteobacteria; order Acidiferrobacterales; family Sulfurifustaceae; genus JACQFZ01. The sequence continues at coordinate 1,803 of DASWLD010000212.1, read as the reverse complement.
CGCGAAAGCGGCGTTCGTGCACATTGGCGGCGATGTCGGAACGTCGCACGCCTGGCGCGCCGGTATTTCCCATCTCGCGGCCGACGCCGTCGACCGCGCGACCGGCGACGAAGCGACACCTGATTTATTTAACGGCAAGAGCAAACTAAGCGGCGTCGACTTCATCTGGAAGTGGGCGCCACATGGCAACTCGAAGGAACGCAACGCCAAGTTCCAAGCGGAATACTGGACCCGCGATGAAGACGGTGCGTTCGATCCCCAATCCGCCGGTGCGCCGGTCGCCGTCGATGGAAAGCAGCGCGGCTGGTACGCCCAAGCGATCTATCAATTCATGCCGCGCTGGCGCGCCGGCTTGCGCTTCGACAAATTGCGGGCGGACCCGGTGGACGCCGCGCTCGCCGGCACGGTACTCGACAATCAAGGCCACGATCCGAAGCGCACGAGCTTGATGGTGGACTGGTCGAACGGCGAATTCAGCCGCTTGCGCGTGCAAGTCAATCGCGACGATTCGCGCGCAAACGTCACCGACACGCAATGGTATCTGCAATACATCATGAGTCTCGGTGCGCACGGCGCGCACAGCTTTTAAGAACATGAAACCGCAGAAAAACGCAGATAAACGCAGATGAAAAAACTGACTTCATTATTAGCCGGTCTTTTGTTCCTCGCGGCCTCTCCGACTCACGCGGACTTGAAGGTGTTCGCTTGCGAACCGGAATGGGCCGCGCTCGCGCGGGAGCTCGGCGGCGATAAGGTGTCGGCGTTCAGCGCCACGACACCGCAGCACGATCCGCATCACATCGAGGCGCGCCCGAGTCTGATCGCGCGACTGCGTCAGGCGGATCTCTCGGTCTGCACCGGCGCCGATCTCGAGATCGGCTGGATGCCGGCGCTGTTGCGCCAGGCGGGAAACAGCAAAGTGCAACCGGGGCAAGCCGGCTACTTCGAGGCGGCGAGCGTCGTCGAGCGGCTGGAGATTCCCACCGTGCTCGACCGCTCGCTCGGCGACATCCACCCCAGCGGCAATCCGCACATCCATGCCGATCCGCGGCGTATCGCCGTCGTCGCCGACAAACTGGCCGAACGTCTCGTCGCCGTCGATCCTGGCAACGCCGGTTTGTACGCGCAGCGGCACCAGGCGTTCGCGCAGCGTTGGCGCCAAGCGATCAACGATTGGAACGCGCGCGCGGCGCCGCTGCGGGGGATGCGCGTCGTCGCGCATCACCGCGACTGGATTTACCTCTACGACTGGCTCGGCATGAAGGACGCGGGAACGCTCGAGGCGAAACCCGGCATCCCGCCGACCGTGGCCCATCTCGCCGAGCTGAAAGCCGCGCTGGCACGCGAACCGGCGCGCGCCGTGCTCCGTACGCCGTACCAAGACCCGCGTCCCTCGCAATGGCTCGTGCGCGAAGCGAAACTGCGCGCCGTTATGCTGCCCTACACCGTGGGCGGCACGCCGGCGGCGACCGATTTGTTCGCTCTGTTCGACGAGACCCTGCGCCTGCTGCTCGAGGCGGCGGAATGAGCGCCGCGGTATTCGACCTCTCTATTCTCGGTCCGGCGTTGATCGCCGGCCTGCTGGTGGTCGCGACGCACGTGCCGCTCGGGCGCGAAGTGCTGGCGCGCGGCATCATTTTCATCGATCTCGCGGTCGCCCAGGTCGCGGGTCTCGGCGTGCTCGCGGCGCATTACTTCGGCGATGAGCCGGGTGCCTTTGCGGTCCAGGCGGCGGCGCTCGCCGCGGCGCTCGCGGCAGCGGCCGCGCTCAACTATACCGAGAAACGCTGGGCTGAAATTCAG
>DASWLD010000211.1:0-56337 GCA_036396275.1 Burkholderiales bacterium | reverse complement strand
TTCTCTCCCTATCGCATCTTCGAAGCGCGGCTCAAGCGTGGACGCGGCGCGCGTCGCTTGGAACCGTCAACACTTTTATATTTGTGACCGACTTCTCCCAAGAGCCGCGTGAAGGGGCCTCCCGCGTCACTCCTGCCCGTGTCAGTCGCGCCTTTCGCCCGACACTCGGAACGGGCGGCAGCGATTTTGTGCAATAGTGCTAACGCTTAGCATGGGCGCGCTGACCTGCAAGGCGTATCGACCGATTAGCGCCATTCGTCGCTCGGCGCGGTTCTAAGGAGGCGCTATACTGCGGCCACGTAAATCCATGATTAATACCGATATCCTCATTCGCGCCCGTTGGATCGTTCCGGTCGAACCCGACGGCGTTCTGGAAAACTGCGCAGTCGCGATCCAGAACGGTCGCATCCTCGAAGTCGTGTCGAGCGACGACGTTGCGAAAAAATATCGCGCCCGGGAAGTCATCGATTTACCCCACCACGCCTTGATTCCAGGGCTCGTTAACGCCCATACGCACGCGGCGATGAGCCTGTTTCGCGGTCTCGCAGACGACCTGGCGCTGATGGATTGGCTCCAGAATCACATCTGGCCGGCGGAAGCAAAATGGGTGAACCCCGATTTCGTGCGCGACGGCACCGAGCTTGCCGCGGTGGAGATGCTCAAAAGCGGGACCACGTGTTTTAGCGACATGTACTTTTTCCCGGAAGACACGGCGCGGGTCTGCTTGGAGATCGGCATGCGCGCCGTGGTCGGACTCATCCTCATCGATTTCCCGACCGCCTACGCGCAAACGCCCGACGAGTATTTGCATAAAGCCGTCGCCCTGCACGACGATCTGCGCGCGGCCGAACTGGTGACTACCGCGTTCGCGCCGCACGCGCCCTACACGGTTTCGGACGAACCGCTGATCAAACTCCGTACGCTAAACGACGAGTTGAATTTGCCGTTGCACATGCACGTGCACGAAACCGAGCACGAAGTGGCCGAGGCGACGCGCGTTTCCGGGCAAAGGCCGTTGGCACGGCTGGCGGCGCTCAATTTGCTGCAGCCGAACCTGGTCGCGGTCCACATGACTCAACTTACCGACGCCGAAATACAAACCCTGGCGCGCAGCGGCGCCAACGTCGTGCACTGCCCGGCGTCGAATTTGAAGCTCGCGAGCGGCTTTTGTCCGGTGCAAAAGCTGCTCAACGCCGGCGTCAACGTCGCGCTCGGCACCGACGGTGCCGCGAGCAACGACACTCTCGACCTGCTCGGTGAAATGCGCATCGCGGCGCTGTTGGCCAAGGCCGTTGCCAACGACGCGACTGCCCTCCCGGCGCACCAGGCTCTGCGCATGGCGACACTGAACGGTGCCAGGGCGCTTGCCCTCGATGATCGAATCGGTTCGATTACCCCGGGAAAAGCGGCCGACCTGGCAGCGGTCGACTTGTCGGCGGCCGATACGCAGCCGCTGTACGACCCGACATCGCAGCTCGTCTATTCCGCCGGCCGCGAGCAGGTGACCGATGTCTGGGTCAACGGCAAGCAGTTGCTGGCCAACCGCCGTTTAACCACGCTCGATGAGGCGGGGATTCTGCGTAAGGCGCAAAAGTGGGGGGATAAAATAAGTGGCAAGTGACAAGTGGCAAGTTAAGAAACACGGCTCTTTGCCTCCTTGCTACTTGCTACTTGTTACTTCCTACTGAATCTATGGAAAACGTCGACGCCGCAGAAATTGCCAAATTCGAAGCGCTAGCCTCGCGCTGGTGGGACCCCCACAGCGAGTTCAAACCGCTGCACGACATCAATCCGCTGCGTCTCGGTTTCATCGACGATCGAACCGAACTGGCGGGCAAGTCGGTGCTCGACATCGGTTGCGGCGGCGGCATCCTGGCGGAGGCGATGGCGGGGCTCGGCGCGAAAGTCACCGGTATCGATCTCGGCGAGGCGCCGCTCGCGGTGGCGCAGCTGCATCTGAAGGAAAGCGGACGCGACGTGGCCTATCGACGCGTAAGCGCCGAGGATTTCGCGCGCGAACGGCCGGGCGGCTACGACGTCGTCACCTGCATGGAGATGCTCGAACATGTACCGGCACCCGCGTCCACCGTGGCCGCCTGCGCAACGCTGGTTAAGCCCGGCGGACACGTCTTCTTTTCGACCATCAACCGCAATCCGAAGGCGTGGTTGTTGGCGATCGTCGGTGCCGAGTACGTTTTGAATCTCCTGCCCCGCGGTACGCACGAGTATCAAAAGCTGATCAAACCCTCGGAACTCGAACGGATGTGCCGCGCGGCGCGTCTGCGCGTCATGGAATTAACCGGCATGCACTACAACCCGCTGACCCGTCACTACCGCCTCGGTCGCGGCGTCGACGTAAACTACATCGCTTACGCCCGCCGCGCTGATGACTGAAGCACATTTTGCGAACCCCGGATCGCGCGCCCTCACCCCATCCCTCTCCCGAAGGGGCGAAGCGGGGAAGTCACGAATGCACTTAACGTGTATTCGTGCCGCTGAGCGAGCGCAACGTGTTTTGTTGCGCCCTGGGCGAGAATTGGGGGATTGGTTCGCTGATGCGAGTTAATAAGATGCGCGCGGTTCTGTTCGATCTCGACGGCACGCTCGCGGATACCGCGCCGGATCTCGCCGCGGCGTTGAATGCGTTACTCGCCGAACAGAATCGCCCGACGCTGCCGTTTCACGTTATTCGCCCGGTCGTTTCGCACGGTAGCACTGGACTTCTGCGCCTTGGCTTCAGCTTGAAGCCGACTGACGCGAACTTTGCGCAACTTCGCGAACGATTACTCCAGCTGTACGCGGCAAACCTTTGTCGCGAAACGCGCGTCTTCCCGGGCGTCGCGGAATTGCTGGCGCAACTTGCGGCGCGCGACATCGTTTGGGGGATCGTGACTAACAAGCCGGCGTTCTTGACCGAACCGTTGATCGACCATCTCGGGCTCGAACATCCACCGGCTTGCGTCGTCAGCGGCGACACAGTGGCCAACCGCAAGCCGCACCCGGAACCGATGCTGCATGCCTGCGCCATCGCGCGCGCGCGACCGTCGGAGACGTTATATGTGGGCGATGCCGAGCGCGATATTCGCGCCGGCCGCGACGCCGGCATGAAAACCTTGGTGGCGCTGTTCGGTTACATCGGGGAAAATGAACAGCCCGAAGGGTGGGGAGCCGACGGAATGATCGACGCGCCGCTGGACGTTCTGGCCTGGATTAACGCCGACGAGGGAAAGCGCAATGTCCGCTAGCCTCATTCTGACCGGAACCGCTCTCCTCTTGATCGCCGGCGGTATCGGCTGGCTCGTCGCGACGCTGCGCCACCAGCGTCGCATCACCGAACTCGCGACCACCCTCGAACTCGAACGCAACGCCAATCGAGCGCACGAGCAGGAATCGCAGCAGAAGTTCGCCGCCCTGTCGGCGCAGGCGTTGCGCGAAAACAGCAGCGCGTTTCTGCAGCTCGCCCAAGAATCCCTCAAGCAAATGCAATTGCAGGGCAGCCACGACCTGGCAACGAAGGAAAAGGCGGTCGAAGACCTGGTGAAACCGCTGCGCGAGGCGCTGGAGAAGTCGGAGGCGCAGATTCGCCGCGTCGAACAAGAGCGCCAGCAAGCCTACGGCTCGCTTACAAAGCATCTCGAAACCGTGGCTCAAACGCAGCAGTTGTTACACGGCGAAACGCGCAACCTGGTCCAAGCGCTGCGCCGCCCCGAGGTGCGCGGCCAATGGGGCGAGCTGACGCTGCGCCGTTTGGTGGAACTGGCCGGAATGGTCGAGCATTGCGACTTCTATGAGCAACCACAGCTCGATACGGAAGAAGGACGCCGCCGTCCAGATATGGTCGTGCGCATGCCCGACGGCCGCGAGATCATTGTCGATGTCAAAACCCCGCTCGACGCGTATTTGAGCGCGATCGAGGCGCCGGACGAGGACACGCGCCGCCATCACCTCGAACAACACGCGCGCAAGGTGCGTGAGCGCGTGCGCGAGCTCGCCGCCAAGGCCTATTGGAACCAGTTCCCGCGAGCGCCGGATTTCATATTGTTGTTCATTCCCGGCGAACAGTTTCTCGCCGCGGCGCTCGATCTCGACCACGCATTGCTCGAAGACGCGTTGAGCCAGCGTATCATCCTGACAACGCCCACCAGTTTCGTCGCGCTGCTGCGCGCGGTCGCCTACGGATGGCGCCAAGAGCAACTCGCGGCCAACGCCGAACGCATTCGCGAAGTCGGCGAAGAACTTTACCACCGGCTCGCGGTGTTCGCCGATCACTTGGCGCGCCTCGGCAAAGGTCTCGATACGGCCGTCGACAACTACAATCGCGCCGTCGGATCGTTTGAAACCAAGGTTCTCACCGGCGCCCGGCGCTTCACCGAACTCGGCGTCACCCCCACCAAAGCTCTGGACGAACCGTCGCGCATCGAGACGGGGCTGCGAAAGATGGAAGAGAAGCTCACCGAGTAGCGTTCCCCAAAAGGTTCGGCGGCACACTATATTATTACTCCATAAGACGGCGCGGCCGCGGACGATGCTCAACTCCGATACCAACGACAGCTCCCTGCTACCCTCGATCTTGCTGGTCGAAGACTCCGCGACCACGTCGGTGTTGTTGGCGAAATATCTCACGGGCACCTACCGCTTGGAACACGCCAAGGACGGCGCGGAAGCTTGGCAAATGCTCGAAACCGATCCGCATATCGAACTGGTGATTACCGACATCAACATGCCCCGGCTGACGGGCCATGAACTGTTGATCCGAATCCGGCAATCGGAAAATCCGCATTTGAAAAACATGCCGGTCATCGTCATGACGACCACGGCCGACAACAGCGACCGCAATCTCGCGTTTCGCAACGGCGCAAACGATTTTATCGCCAAACCGATCGACGAAATGGAATTGCAGGCGCGGGTGAACGTTCATCATAAACTCGCACAAACAATCCGCGAGCTGGAAACCAGCCAACGCGCGCTCGCCGAGCAAGCCACGACCGATCCGCTCACGCGGCTCAAGAACCGTCGCGCCTTTTTCGAGAACGGCGCCAAGCAGTTGGCCGTGGCGCGCCGCTATAACACCGACTTCTCGATCATCGCCGCCGATCTCGACTACTTCAAGCGCGTCAACGATACCTATGGCCATCGAGGCGGCGATGAGGCACTCGTCGGGATCGCCGGCATTCTCCAGCAGATGATGCGCGCGGAAGACACCGTCGCGCGCGTCGGCGGAGAGGAATTTGCGATGCTGCTGCCGGACACGAACCGCCTGGGAGCCGCGGTGCTCGCGGAACGGATTCGCGCGGCGGTGGAGCACGAACGGTTTACGGTCGCGGAGCAAACCATCCAACTGACTCTGAGTATCGGCGTGGCGTCGTTCGCCGTCGAGCGGGTGGATTCCATCGACCAGCTTCTCAATATCGCGGACCAGCGTCTCTACCTCGCGAAACGACACGGCCGTAACCGCATTTGCGTAACCAACGACGGCAAGTCCAATTTTGCACCGGGCACGTGAGCGCCCGCGTGCCGCGATCTCCGGTATGCTCCCGACAAACAGAACCGGCGAACCTCCGAGCGGCGAACGCGGCCTGCGATCAAACCTCGCGGCACCCGGCGCGGTGAAGCGTCGACGCCGACAAAAAGAAATCGCGGCGCCATGAAGACATCACGAAACACATCGACCGATGCGGCGCGACCGCGAGTGGTCGTCGTCGGCGGCGGATGGGCCGGTCTGTCGGCGGCCGTGTCGCTCGCCGGCAACGCGGTTCCGCCGATTCTGCTCGAGTCGGGACGTCAGCTCGGCGGCCGTGCGCGGGCGCTGAGATTCGGACTGTTTCATGTGGACAACGGCCAGCACGTGCTGCTCGGCGCGTTTGAATCGGTGCTTGAAATGCTCGCAACCTTGGGTGTGTCCGAGGCCAGCGTGTTCCGCCGACAGTCGCTGCGACTTCTGTTGTTCGGCCGCGACGGGCGACGCATCGAACTTCGCACCGAACGCCTGCCGGCACCCCTGCACCTGATCGCCGGGTTACTGCGATCGTCCGGTATCTCGCTGTCGGCGCGGCTCGCCGCTATCCGCCTGTTACGATCGATCGCGCGTGAGCACCCGGAACGGCTCGCCGATTGCACGGTCGCGGATTTTCTTCGCGAGCGGCGCCAACCTCATGAGGCGGTGCAAGCACTCTGGGGTCCGTATTGTTACGCGGCGTTGAACGCGCCGCCCGATCGCGCCTCCGCCCGGTTGTTCGTGCGCGCCGCGCGCCGCACGTTCTTCGGTCATCGGCGCCACTCCGACCTGCTGCTGCCGGTGCTCGATCTCTCCGCCTGCCTGCCGCGCCCCGCGACCGACTATATCGAGAGTCGCGGCGGCTCCGTGCGCCTTGGCGCGCGCGTGCAGGCTATCGAGGCGAGCGCCGGCGCCGTCACCGGCGTGCGGGTCAATGACGCCGTGGTGCCGGCGGATCACGTGGTGTTGGCGACGTCCCACGACGTGTCGGCCCAACTGCTGCACGCGCACCCAGCGCTGTCGGCGCAAGTCGCGGCCATGCGCCGATTGAGGGCGCAACCGATTTGTACCGTGTACCTACGGTACACCGACACCGTGACGCTCGAACGCGACATGGTCGGACTGCTCGATGCGCTCCCGCAATGGCTGTTCGACCGCGGCCGCTTGAACGGCGACCGCGGTTTGATCGCCGCCGTCATCAGCGGACCGGGGCCGCATTTGCGGCTCACGAACGAAGCGTTGATCGCGCAAGTCATCGACGATATCGCGCGGCGCTTTCCCGCGTGGCCAGCGCCGATCGACGTCAAGCTCGTACGCGAACGACGCGCGACGCTTGCCGCCGTGCCCGGCGTGGATGAATTTCGACCGCAGCACGCGACACCGATTAGGGGGCTTTGGCTCGCCGGCGACTACACCGCGACCGGATACCCGAGCACGCTGGAGGCGGCGGTACGAAGCGGCATGCTGTGCGCGCGATGGATTCTGCGCCACACGATCAACGCCGGCGACATGCCGGTCGATACGGAAGAGAAATAGAGGCGCTCGGCGGTACCGTCGAACGCACCGACAGGCATGCGCTAACTACCGGATGATTTGTCCGATGAGTTTATCTTCGAGATCGATCCGGATCGCGAGCTTCTCGCCAAGGCGCGAAAGATCGGACTTGAACGATGCGGGGAATTCGCAATGATCACCGCAGTCGTACTTGTCGTTGAAGTCGAGTGCGATGGTGGTGCTATCGGCGATGCGTGGATAGAGTTCCTGCGCCAAATTCGCCAGCTCGCGACGGCGCTCGGTTCCATTGACGATGCGCTCGTACAAGCTGAAATGACCGGCCGCGATGTAGTCGACCAGCAGCTGGCAAAACTCCTGTAACAACTCTTGCGCCGGCACCCGTTGGTTGACATCGGCGAATGGATCCAGCCCGGCGAGACGCATGTAAAGCGCCAGCACGTCGGTGCGTTCACGCACCATCTTCGTGATCGACTCGCGCGTGCCGCTGCGACGCTCGTCCCCCGTCGGCTGCTTCGTCTTCGGTTTATTCGTTGCCTTCATTAAGCGATGATCCACCCAAGAATATGCCCGCCGGAACTATACCCTCTGGGTGCAAATCGGCGCAACGCTTTTCTGCGGCGCGCCGTCCCGATCCTAGGGTACGCCGGGAATACGTCCGCGTAGTCCGGCCAACAGTCGCTCCATGCCGCCTTTGCGCAACTGCTTCATCATCCGCTGCATCTCGGCAAATTGCTTCAACAGGCGATTCACCTCCTGCACCTGGGTTCCGGAACCGGCCGCAATGCGCCGCTTGCGCGAACCGCGAATGACGTCCGGATTCCTCCGCTCGACCGGCGTCATCGAATTGATGACCGCGACCACCCGCTTCATTTGCGCGTCGTTCATTTGTTCCCGCGCGCCGGCCGCAAGCCGATCCGTGCCGGGAAGCCTCTCCAGGAGGCCGGCCATGCCGCCCATTCGCTGCATCTGCAACAACTGGTCGCGAAAATCCTGGAGATCGAAGCTTTCGCCCTTCTTGATTTTGCGCGTCAGCTGCTCGGCCTTTGCCTGATCGACCGTGTGGTGCGCCTCTTCGACCAGCGACAGCACGTCGCCCATGCCGAAAATCCGCGACGCGATCCGTTCCGGGTGAAACGGCTCGAGCGCATCCGCCGATTCGCCGACACCGATAAATTTTATCGGCTTGCCGGTAACCTGCCGCACCGACAGCGCCGCGCCGCCGCGCGCATCGCCGTCGGCCTTTGTCAGTACGATGCCGGTCAGCGCAAGCGCCGCATCGAACGCGTGCGCGGCGTTGACCGCATCCTGTCCGGCCATGCTGTCGACCACGAACAAGGTCTCCACCGGTTGCACCGCCGCATGCACGGTCTTGATCTCCTGCATCAAGGCGTCGTCGATGTGTTGGCGCCCCGCCGTGTCGATCAACAGCACATCCCTCTGGCGACTGCGCGCCGCCGCGACCGCAGCGGTCGCGATTTCCAGCGCGCTTTGCCGCGAGTCGCTCTCGAAGAACTCGACGCCGACGGCTTGCGCGAGTTTGCGCAACTGCTCGATCGCCGCGGGACGATAAATATCGGCGCTCGCCACCATCACCGACTTTCCTTCGCGTGCATGCAGGCGCTTGGCGAGCTTCGCCACGGTGGTGGTCTTACCCGATCCCTGCAACCCCGCGAACAACACCACGGCCGGCGGTCGGGTCGCAAGGTTCAACGCGTCGTTGCGGCCACCCATGAGCCCGACCAATTCGTCGTATACGATCTTCACGACCGCTTGACCGGGTGTGAGGCTGGTCAACACGTCCTGCCCCATCGCGCGGCCGCGCACGCGGTCGATGAACGCCTTGACCACGCCGACCGCGACATCGGCTTCGAGCAATGCCACGCGAATTTCACGCAGCGTCTCGCGCATGTTCTCGTCGGTCAGTCGACCTTGACCGCGTAGCTTCTTGAACGTCTGCTGTAGTCGCTGACTTAGGTTGTCGAACACGATGATTCCTCTGTCGCGGTCGCCGCCCCGCCCTTCAAAGCGAACGCCGGCTATGCCATGATGCCGGCTCCATTATGACTAATTCGGCTTTGAATTTCCTCGCGATCGTCTTCTATGTCACTGTCGCCGCCCTGCTGTTGCGCCGCCTCGCGCGCGGCGAAGCGGCGACACCGACGCATCGCGCGCTCTCGCTCGGCGCCGGTGTCGCCGCGGTGGCGCTGCACGCGATCATCCTGTACGCGGGCCAAGCATCGGCCGGCGGCATCAATTTGTCGATCACCGGCGCGTTCGCGTTGGTGGCGTGGCTTGTCGCGAGCATGTATCTACTGGTGTCGTTGTGGCGTCCGATCGACAACCTCGGCATCTTGATCATGCCGCTCGCCGCGTTGACGGTATTGCTCGATTGGCTGCGCCCGCCGCAAGCGACCGTCGCCTTGACCTCGCCGCTCCAGGCGTTGCATATCGTCGTGGCGCTGGTGGCGTACAGTCTTCTTTGTCTCGCGGCGGTGCAAAGCGTCATGCTGTTGATCCAGGATCGCAAGCTCAAGCACAAACATCCGGGCGGCTTTTTGCGCGCGCTGCCGTCGATGCAAACGATGGAATCGATCATGTTCCAAATGATCGGACTCGGCTTCATTCTCCTGACCGCGACCTTGGCGAGCGGCGCCGTTTTCTCCGAACAGGTATCCGGCACGGCGTTCAAACTCACGCACCATATCGTGCTCGCGGCGCTGGCCTGGGTCGTCTACGGGGTGCTGCTCCTCGGCCGTTGGCGCTTCGGCTGGCGCGGGCGCACCGCGGTGCGCTGGACGCTCGGGGGCTTCGCGTTGCTGCTGCTCGGCTACTTCGGCACGAAATTCGTTCTCGAAATCATTCTGCACCGCTAAACCACGCAGTCGGCACGCCCGCTTGCGGGCGGCGCGCCGGCAGGTGCTAGAATTCCGAACACCCCACACCGAGAGCGCTGATCCTTGAGTGACATACCGCTAGGCGCACTACTTGGCACGTTGATTTTCCTGGTGTTCGTCTCGGCGTTCTTCTCGGCCGCCGAAATCGCCATGATCAGCCTCAATCGGCACCGGTTGCAGCACCTCGTCGGCACCGGGCGCCGCGGTCCGCGGCTCGCGCAGCAATTGCTGGCCCGGCCCGATCGATTGATCGGCGTTATCCTCCTCGGCAGCAACGCGGTGAACGCGCTGTTCTCCGCACTCACGACCATCACCGTCATTCGCCTGATCGGCGAAAAAGAGAGCGCCATCGGTATCGCCACGGTTGTCATCACCTTGGTGATTCTCATTTTGACCGACCTTGCGCCCAAGACGTTCGCCGCGCTGCATCCCGAACGCATCGCCTTCCCAAGCGCGTTCGTGTTGCGACCGATGTTGTGGCTCATCTATCCGGTCGTGTGGATCATCAACGGCCTTGCCAACGGATTGTTGCGGCTGCTCGGCGTGCGCATCGGCGCGCGGCGCGCCGAACAGGTCGGACCGGACGAGCTGCGCACGATCATTCTCGAAGCCGGCGTTCTGATCCCGGCCTCGCACCAAGACATGCTGCTCGCGATCCTCGATCTGGAAAACATCACGGTCGAGGACGTGATGGTGCCGCGCAACCGCGTCGTCGGCATCAATCTGGACGTCGATTGGAACGACATCGTCGCCAACCTCAGCACGAGTTCGTACACGCGCATGCCGGCGTACCGGGGAAGCCTGGACAGCGTCGTCGGCATCATTCACGCGCGGCACGTGCTGAAGCTCATGCACGCCGGCAAGCTCGACCGCGAATCCTTGCAGGCCGCGATCTTGGACCCCTACTTCATTCCGGTCGGCACCTCGCTCACGACGCAATTGCTGAACTTCAAGCAAGTCCGTCGGCGCATGGGCCTGGTCGTGGACGAGTACGGCGACCTGCAGGGACTGGTGACGCTCGATGAGATACTCGAAGAAATCGTCGGCGACTTCACCACGCGCGCGCTCGGGCGCGTCGTGCAGGACGTGCACGCGGAATCCGACGGCAGTTATCTGGTGCCCGGTGGCATGAGTCTGCGCGACTTGAATCGCCGGCTGCGTTGGGATTTGCCGACCGAGGAATCGCGCACCTTGAACGGGTTGATTCTGGAATATCTCGAGGACATTCCCGAACCCGGCACCAGTCTTCAATTGAACGGCTACCACATCGAGATCGTGCGCACGCGCGGTACGGCCGTCGATATCGCCCGCATACGGCCGGCGGCGCCCGTCACAGCCGAGAGCGCGGAACCGGCAAAGGAAATCTCGAAGACCGAGTAAACACCGCGCGGCGCCGCTGCCGCGGCGCCGGTCGCTCGCTAGGTTTCCTTCCAATGCGGCGGGTAGGTTTTCGCGAAGTACGGCAGCGACTCGACGCGCCGCATCCAGGCGGCAAGCTTGACGCCCACCGCCGGTTTAATCGCGATATCCGGCTTGCGGCGTTCGAGTCGCAGCGCCAGCGCGATTATTGGATAAAGCGCATGATCCACCGCCCCCGCGGCGCCGACGAAAAATCCGTCGGTAGGCGCGTAGCCCTCGAATCGCGCGAGTTCGTCGACGAAAGTGCCCCGAACCTTGCCGATCGCCGTTTCGTTCCATCGTTCCGGCCGCGTGAACAGCACCTCTTCGACCATCGACTCCATCGCGCGCGCGAGATACTCGTCGATTTCGCGTATCAGGCGCCGCGCGATCGCCCGTTCGCCGACAGCCGCGGGGAGCAGCGGCGGTGACGGCGGCGGGAATCGATCCTCGAGATACTCCACGATCGCCGCCGATTCGTAGACCACCACGTCCCCGTCGACCACCACCGGAACTTTGCGCCGAGGATTGAGCGCGACGAATGCCGGCGTCTTGAGATCGCCGGCGGAAAACGAGAGCATCTTCAAGTCATAAGGCGCGTGTTTGTGTTCGAGGGCAAACCACACGCGCCAGACGTAAGGCGAGCCCGATGCACCGTAGAACTCGATCATGGGAATCTCCCGTAAGTATTGGCGGTCACGACACCCGGCGCGCCGTTCAACGGGTTAGTCGCCGGATCGACCGGAGTGATCGGTCACGACACCCGGCGCGCCGCGTTCGAGCGCGGCGCGAATGTCCGCCGGTATCGACATCTTCGCCAGCGTCTTAGCGTCCACCAAGACATAAACCGTTTCGACCGTGGCGACAATCGTGTTGTCGCCAACAATACGAAACACGCTCCCGAGCGTAAACGACGTATTACCGAGACGCATCGCGCGCACCGCGACTTCCACCATTTGGTCGAAGCGCGCCGACGCTTTCCATTCGAGCGTTTGCTTGACGACTTGGCAGTCGAGAGGACCGGTTACCATGATGTCGTACAGTCCAAGCGCTCGGAAGAATTCCAGCACGGCAAGATCGACGTAGTCGCCGTAGCGCGCGTTAAACACGACCTTCTGCGCGTCGCACTCGGCGTAGCGCACGCGCAGGCGGTAGCGGAACGGCGGCAAATCCAACACGCGACAGCGCTCAACCGCGGCCGAGCATCGGCATCGTCAGCGGCAGCACCAGCGCCTCGAACATGTTGACGTCCGGCGGCAAACTCAACATCGTCACGGCGATGCGGGCGATGTCGTCAGGGGACATCGCGCCTTCGCGCCTCATGACATCCTCCCGGCCGCTCCAGATCGCGGTGGCGACGTTACCGGGCTGTAGTACCGAGACACCGATGCCGTGCTCGCGCCCGTCCACCGCCATCGATCGCGTCAGCCCTTCGAGCGCGTACTTCGACGTCGTGTAGGCGGCCGAATTCGGACGCGGTACTTTAGCCGACACGCTGCCGATATTGAGAATGCGCCCGCTGCCCTGGCGCTTCATGATCTTGAACGCCTCGCGCGAACAAAGAAACGCACCGGTAACGTTGCAGTCGATCACCTTGCACCACGCTTCCAGACTCAACTCATCGGTCGGTTTCCCCACCGCCGTGCCGGCATTGTTGACCAAAATATCGACTCGCCCGAACTTATCCATCGTGCGCCCAAACAGTTCGAGCACTTGCCGCTCGTCGGTCACGTCGGTCGGCGCGACGATCGCGGTGCCGCCGCCCGCGCCTATTTCTTGCGCGAGCTTCTCGAGCGCTTCGCGCCGCCGCGCGGCGAGCACAACCTTGGCGCCTTCTTTCGCGAAGGCAGCTGCCATGCTGCGTCCGATACCGGTGCTCGCGCCGGTGACGACGGCGATCTTGTCCTGCAATTGCCCCATAACCTCTACCTCCGTAGTGGGTCGGCGATTATAACCGGCGCACGCGCTGACGTGCGCGCCGCCACAGGCTGTGCCATATCCACCCGACGACAATGCCGACGACGAGCACCATCACGAGCAGCAGCGAACGGGATACCGCCGCCGACCAGAACAGAAAGCGAATCTCCACAACGCCGATATTCTGGAAAACAAAAAGAACAACGGCGCCGATCAGCACGAGACTCAGCGGTAAACGCCAGTTCATCGCTCGCGCCCGCTACACCGTCGCGACCGGCGTCACCGGCGAGCCGACGGCACCCGGCAGTCGCAGCGGCGGCGCCGTCAACAGGAAACGGCTGCGACGATTGGCGCGCAGCCAACGCGCCAAATCTTTAAGCCACCACAGCTCCCCGAGCGGCACGCCGAGCTTGAACAAGCAGTGCTGATGCAGCGGCAGTGCCGGCCGATTGCCGTCACGTTCGCGCGCCGGGTACGCCTCGACCGCGTAGTTGTCCGCACAAATCGCGGCGATGCCGCTGTCGGTGATCCACGCGAGCAGTTTGTCGTCGCGCCCATCCAGACAGGCGCAAGAACGATTCAATATCTCCATGTCCGGATGCCGATTCATTCCGACGATCAGATCGGAGAAACCGGTGCACAGCACCAACATGTCGCCTTCCTCGACTTTCACGCCGTCAGCTTGCATGACGCGCATCAGGTCGTCGTAGCCGACGGCACGACGCTCGTTCCCGAAGTGTGCATGCAGATCGACCAACACGCCGCGGCCCTGAATCGGCTTCGCCGCGAAGTTGTCGATCCCGAGCGCGGTCGCGTACGACGTACCGCCGCACTCGTCGCCCTTCGGATCGTCCGGTCCTTTGATATGTTCGTGCGCGCGAAAGCCGTTGTAATAGACAATCTCCGCCTGGCCATCGCCATCGGCGTCGAACAACGCGCCGATATGCGCGAAGCTGTCCCACTGCGTCGAATACTGCAATGAGATCAGCACCTGATCGTCGCATACGACGTCGGTGTTGCGCGGGTCGATACGATTCAAGGGATAATTCATGAACGCCTCGCCCTTGAGCGTGGTCGGCGAAAGCTGCGGCGGTTTGCGCCGCGCATTGAGCTTCGACTCGCCGGGATAGTCGAGCGGCAAACTCAAACCGAATGATAAACCGGCCTGAACTTCGGCGGCGGCTTGCCGAACCTTTTCCGCGGTCAGCAAATTGAGCCGGCCGAGCTGATCGTCCGGACCGAAGTCGCCCCAGGTTGAACCCTCGGGCCGGTATTTCCATCGTTGATTCATGTCGCCTCGTTTTGGGAGTCGATCGACACAGTCGCTTTCAAAACGCCACCACCTGTCGCACGGCTTCGCCGTTGGCTAACCGATCGAACCCGAGATTGATTTCATCGAGCGCCAACTTTCCGGTGAGCAACTTTTCGATCGGCAGGCGTCCTTGATGATACAACGCGAGATAACGCGGAATATCGCGCGCGGGAACGGAGCTGCCGAGATAACTTCCCTTCACCGTCCGCTCTTCGACCACCAGGTGCACCGCCGGCAGCGCGAACGTCGCGCCGGGCGGCGGCAAACCGGCGGTGACGGTGACTCCGCCGCGGCGCGTGAGTTTGTACGCCAACGCCAGGCCGTCGGCCGAGCCGGTGAAATCGAGACAACAGTCGACGCCGCCGCCCGACGCCGCGCGCGCCGCTTCCGCACAATCGGCGTCGTTTGCGTTGAACGTATCGGTCGCGCCCAAGGATCTTGCCAATGCGAGTTTCCAATCGAGCAGGTCCACGCCGACGATGCGGCCGGCACCCGCGGCGAGCGAACCGAGCAAGGCCGCGAGACCGACGCCGCCGAGACCGACGATGCCGACGGTCGATCCGGCGCGAACCTGCGCGCAATTCACCACGGCGCCCATGCCCGTCAACACCGCGCACCCGAAGAGCGCCGCAAGCTCCAATGGAATATCCGGATCGACCTTGATCAGCGAGCGCCGCGAGGCGGTCGCGTACTCGGCGAACGACGATACGCCGACTTGGTGATTGATCGTCGCACCGTCGCGATGAATTCGGTGCGCGCCCGTGAGCAGCGTTCCCGCGCCCGCGGCGGCGATGGCCGGCTCGCACAACGCCGGCCGGCCTTCGGCGCACGGCATACAGCTCCCGCAGCTTGGAACGAAAACAAAGATGACGTGATCGCCTCTGCGCAGATCGCGCACCCCCGGCCCGACTTCCTCGACGACGCCCGAGGCCTCGTGCCCCAACGCCAGCGGCATCGGCCGCGGCCGGCTGCCGTTGATGATCGACAAATCCGAGTGGCATAAACCCGCGGCGGCCACGCGCACAAGCACTTCACCCTCGCCCGGCGGATCAAGGTCCACCTCCGCGATCTTCACCGGCCGCGTCTTTGCATACGGCTGCGGCACGCCCATTTCTTCCAAGACGGCGGCACGAATCTTCATTCCTTCCTCCTGGCCTCGGCTCGGCCGCTTAGCGTGTTGACGGCCGCGTCATGTGTGCGTGAAAGTTGTCACGCGGGTCGCGTCGCGCCCAATTCTCGACTCGCGCGGCGCAATTGCCGCGCCCGCCGAAACGAGCTTTTGCGGTCACGCCCGCTGGCCCACGAACAGCCGATTCCACGTTGGGCTGATGACGATTTCATTGACGCACACGTGCGGCGGCTGCTCGGCGACCCAACGAATCGCGTTGCCCAGGTCCTGCGGTTGCAGCATGCGGGCCCGCTCCTCCGGCGTCGGCGGCATCGGCCGGCGATCCATGATCGCCGTCGCCACTTCGGCGGGGCAGATTGCGCAGGCGCGAATGCCGTTCACGCATTCTTCCATGTTCAAATTTTCGGTCAGCGATACCACGGCGTGCTTGCTGGCGTTATAGGCCGGCCCGGTGACCATCGACGTATGGATACCCGCCCAAGACGAAATATTGATGATCACGCCGTCCTTTTGCGCGCGCATGAGCGGCAGTACCGCACGGACGCAATAATATGTTCCGTCCAGGTTGACGCGGACGACTTGATCCCAACCCTCGACCGTTTGCTCGCTAAAGAATCGCTTGGTCACGTTCAGACCGGCGCTGTTCACCAGCACGTTCACGCTGCCGTGCCGCGCGGCGATGACTTCCGCGACGCGGTCGACCGCTTGTGCATCGCTCACATCGAGCGCCTCCACCTCGACCTTGCCGCCGCGCTCTTGAATGGTGGCGGCTGCTTTTTCCAATACATCCGCACGGCGACCGGACATCACAACGACGGCACCGGCCGCGGCCAGCGCCGTCGCGCCGGCCAATCCGATACCGGTGCCGGCACCCGTCACCCAGGCAATCTTGTCCCGCAGCATTCTATGCGTCTCCGTGGCGACGTTTGTTTTCGCCGTTCTTGACGGCAACATCATCGCGAAGGTAAACCGGCAGCGCTTGCTCGGCGGCGACCGCCTTGCCCGCCCGGAAATCGCGCGCGCCAAGCTCGGCCACACAGCGCGCCGACGGATAACATCCCGCTCGCCACCGTTGCAGTCGATCGCCGAGTCGCTTCCGAAGCGGCGCCGCGTATGGCTCCCAACCGTTACCGGCACCGATCCAATTCGGCGCCGCCGGGACCGGCACCGCCGACGGCGCAATCACGCGCTCGTCGCCTTCCAGTTGCACCAGGCCATCCGCGTCGGCCACGAACGCGCCCCAATACACCTGCTGCATGCGCGCATCGAACGCCGCAAGGACACGGTCGCTGCGCGCGAATTGCGCGGTTGCCGCCAGCGACGATACCGCGACCACGGGAAGATCCGCGCCGAACGCCAACCCTTGCGCGACGCCGGCGCAGATACGCAGACCCGTAAACGAACCCGGGCCGCGGCCGAAGCAAATGGCGTCCAAACCGCGCAACGTCGCCCCGGCGTCGACCAGGGCTTCGTCGATCATCACGAGCAGCCGCTCCGCGTGCCGCCGCCCGATTTCGCGACGCTCGTGCACCGCGCCGTCCAGCAAGACGGCGACCGTGCAAACGTCGGTGGCGGTATCGAAGGCGAGAAGTTTCATCTTCCGGTTTCCGACGACTAGGCGATGGACGCAGCTCGCATCTTAGCGCGCCAACACCATTTGCGTTTGGATGACAACCGCGCACAGTTTGCCCGCCTCCGTCTTCAGGAGCGTCTGCCACACCATGGTCGTGCGGCCGCGGTGAAACGGCGTGCATTCGCCGATGACACGTCCGCCGGTCGGGATCGCGCCGAGAAAGTTGGTCTTTGATTCGAGCGTGGTCGTGCGCGCGGCTTTCGGGAGATTCGCGATGGTGGCGACCGCGCCGAGCGTATCGGCAAACGCCATCATCGCGCCGCCGTGCAAGACGCCGGCGTTGTTGCTCAAGTCTTCCCGTGCCAGCATCGACGCGACGACACGCTCCGAGGTCACTTCGATGAATTCGATTCCGAGCAAACCGGGGAACGCCGCTTGCAGCGATTTCTGAAAGGTGTCCGCATCCATCCGCTTATCCGCCGATTAAAAGACGCTCACATCGCGCGGCGCGTGAACGCAGAATCAACCGCGCGTGAAATGTTCGTAGCCCTTGCGTTTCGGCTGGTACGGCCTGCCCATGGAGTCGAGAATCTCGAGCGTATTGCCGATGATGATCTCGCCGATTCGCGTCAGCGAAAACCCCGACGCCAACGCGAGCGACTCCGCCCGAATCGCATCGGCCCGCGGCACCGTGACGCAAAGTTCGTAATCGTCGCCACCCGCGAGCGCGTAATCCAAGCCGATCTTCCGCATTTGCGCGCGATACGTCGCCGAAACCGGAATCGCGCCCAAATTGACGCGCGCCCCGACCTTACTCGCTTCGAGCACGTGCCCCAGGTCCGCGATGAGCCCGTCGGAAATATCGATCGCGCTCGATGCAAGATCGCGCAATCCCACGCCTTCCGCGATCCGCGGGTCCGGCCGCTCCAGCCGCTGCCGCACGGCGGCGACATCGCCGGCCGTCACGCCGTATTCGCCGCGCCGCGCGGCCAACACCAGCGCCGCGTCGCCGAGCGTTCCCGTGACATAAATCAAGTCACCGGGGCGGGCGCCGTCGCGGCGCATGCTCTTACCCTGCGGCACCAAACCGATCGCCGTGATCGCAACCGCCAATGGCCCGCTCGACGTGTCGCCGCCGATCAGCTGTACCTGATACGTTAGCGCCAGCTCGTGAAGCCCGTGCGCGAACGCCTCCAACCACGCCTTATCGACTTTCGGCAGCGTGAGATCCAGTAGAAACCACGCCGGCGCGGCGCCCATCGCGGCGAGGTCGCTGAGATTCACCGCGAGCGCCTTGTGCCCGAGCGCCGCCGGATCCACGTCGTCGAAAAAATGCACGCCGGCGACCAGAACGTCGGTGGTGATGACGGTCTCCATGCTCGGCGGGGCCTGAACCACGGCGGCGTCATCGCCGATGCCCAAACGCACATCGGCGCGCTGCACGGGCTGCGTCGCGAAGTACGCACGGATGATCTCGAATTCGGTCACAATTGCAGAATCAGCGGGGTTGTTCGCCGGCGCTTATTTCGGCCGGACGAACGTCTTGCGCCACTTTGTCGAGCACCGCGTTGATGTACTTGTGTCCATGCTCGGCACCGTAGGTTTTTGCCAGCTCGACCGCTTCGTTGAGGACGACGCGATAGGGAATCTCGGGATGAAACGCGAGTTCGAACGCTCCGAGCCGCAAGATCGCGCGTTCGACCGGGTCGACCTCGCCGATCGCGCGATCGACATGGGGCGCCAATTGTTCGTCCAACCGCACCAAGCAATGCGGAATCTCGCGCACCAGATGCCGGAAGTAATCGAGATCGGCATCGTCGAGCATGTTGTCCGCGAGAAAATGGCTCTCGATATCGCCCGGCGGCTGCTGCGTCACCTGCCACTGGTACAGCGCTTGAACCGCCGATCGCCGCGCCTTGTGCCGGCCACCCTTGATCCCGTGAGCTACGTCGGTCATCGATCTATTTCAACGCACGCAGCTTTCGATACAAATCGACCAGTTCGAGCGCGACCAATGCCGCTTCCGCGCCCTTGTTACCGCCGCCCTTGGCGCCGGCGCGCTCGAGCGCCTGCTCAAGCGTGTTGACGGTTAATACGCCAAATGCGATCGGCAATCCGAAGTCGGCGGAAATCTCGCGTACACCGCGAGCACATTCGCCGGCGACGTACTCGAAATGCGGCGTTTCGCCGCGAATCACTGCGCCCAATGCGATCAAGCCGTCATGGCGCGCGCTTTCCGCCAATATCTTCAACGTCGCGGGAATTTCAAACGCTCCCGGCACGCGGACGATTTCGATATCCCCGTCCGGCACGCCGTGATCGCGCAGTGCCGCCAACGCGCCGTTGAGCAATTGCTCGCCCACTAACTTATTAAAACGGGAAACTACGATTGCAAAGCGGGCGTCGTGGGCATCGAGATCGCCTTGAAGCTGCGCGATCTCGCTCATCGCTTGGCCTTCTTGTCCTTCCCGCCGCGGCCTTCGTCCTCGATGTACTCGACGATTTCCAATCCGAATCCCGACATGCCGGGCGCCTTGATCGGATGTCCAAGCACGCGCATCTTGTGCACCCCGAGATCGGCGAGGATCTGGCTGCCGAGACCATAGGTGCGCATCTCGGCGCGGCCGCGCGGTGCGGCGCCGACGTCGCTCGGGGCGCCTTGCGACTGAAATCGCTTAACCCGCTGCAGCAGTTCCGTCGTCGACTCTCTATGCTGCAACACCACTATCACACCCGCGCCCTCGCCGGCCACGTATTCCATCGCACGGCGCAGGGACCACGTACTCCGCGGCCGATGCGCGGTCGTGAATAAGTCGAGCAGGCTTTCCTGCACGTGCACCCGCACCAGAATCGGCCACTCGCGCCGGACACTTCCGCGCACCAGCGCCAACTGCGTCGAGTCGCCGATGTCGTCGTGGTAGGTGATACACTCGAACTCGCCGAACTCCGTCGGCAGTCGGCACTGGCCGACCCGCTGGATGGTCGATTCGTTTTCCAGCCGATGGCGAATCAAATCGGCGATGGTTCCGATACTCAGCCCGTGTTGCGCGGCGAACGCCTCGAGCTGCGGCAGTCGCGCCATGGTTCCGTCGTCGTTCATGATCTCGCACAGCACCGCTGCCGGCGAAAGACCGGCAAGACGCGCCAGATCGCAACACGCCTCCGTGTGGCCGGCGCGCGCGAGCACGCCGCCGCGCGCGGCGACGAGCGGGAATACGTGCCCCGGTTGCACGACGTCGGCGGGCGTCGCACCCTCGGCGGCGGCGACGCGTATCGTGTGCGCGCGGTCGTGCGCGGATATGCCGGTCGTGATGCCCTCCGCTGCTTCGATCGATACCGTGAAGTTGGTGCCATGCGCCGCCCGATTGACCGCGACCATGGGCGCCAGGTTCAGCTGGCGCGCGCGCTCGTTGGTGATCGGCATGCAGATCAAACCGCGCCCGTGCTTCGCCATGAAGTTGATCGCTTCCGGCGTTACGTGCTCGGCGGCAATCACGAGATCGCCTTCGTTCTCGCGATCGGCGTCATCCATCAAGATGACCATCCGCCCGCGCATGATCTCATCGACAATTTCGGGGGTGGATTTGATGGTCATGGATAAACACCTACCTAAGATAGTGCGTGATTGTCACTGATTCGCAACGACAAACCGCTCAACGTTCAGTTCTCAGTGCGCTCGATTCGGTTACCGTTCGTCCGCTGCGGGCCTGCTCTTATCGCTGTGAGGCCGGTCGCCGGCTATGCGTTTCTATATTCATAGGGTGCGGTCGAGAGACCGCGCGTCATCATTATATAGATAAAAACTCCCTGGCGATGCCAAGCCGCAATGCAGACCGGTAGCACCATTGTTTTGAAACCCCATGGCGCAGGGCCGCGCCTGGTAGCGGCGGCGTCCGCGAGCGCCGCAGCGGAACGACCTTTCGAGCCCGGCACACAGCTCGACCGCTATCTGATTCTCAATCGGATCGGCGGCGGCGGCACCGGCCACGTCTACCGTGCGCGCGACACCGAACTCGACCGCGAGGTCGCGCTCAAGGTACTGAGCCGGCGCGCAGCGAAGCAGTCCGACGATCTGAACCGCGTGCGCGCCGAAGCGCAGGCACAGGCACGGTTGCGTAGCCCACACGTGGTCACGCTTTATTCGATGCTGGAGCTTGCGTTCGCCGCGGTTCTGGTGCTCGAGTACGTCGAAGGCGAAACACTCGATAAGCGAATCGCCACCCACGGCGCGCTTGCGCCCGAGGAAGCCACGGCGATCTTCGAGCAAGCGCTGCTCGGTCTCGCGCACGTACACGAGATGGGCGTCGTTCACCGCGACCTGAAGCCGAGTAATTTGCTCGTCGCCGCGTCGGGAATGGTAAAGCTCATGGACTTCAGCGTGGCGCGCCTGGCCTCGCACGATGCCTTTCCGCCGAGAACGATGGTCGGCACGCTGCTCTACAGCGCGCCCGAGCAAATCAGCGGGCGCGGATCCGATGCGCGCTCGGATGTTTACGCCATGGGAATGAGCCTATACGAATCCGTCACCGGACGGTTGCCGTTCGAACATCAGTCGGAGTACGGCCTAATCCATGCGCACGCGCAGGAACAGCCGACGCGTCCGCGAGATCTGGCCCCGACGCTGCCCGCCGCGTTCGAACGAGTGATATTGAAAGCCATCGAGAAGGAGCCGGAGCGCCGTTATCGCACCGCGCTCGAATTTCGTACGGCGCTGCTCAGGGTGGGCGCGATATCGAGCCGACACATTACCGTAACCCTGCCGGCCAACGCTTATGGCCCGGTACCGCCGCCGCAGGCCCGGCACCGCTCGGCCCGGGGGGTACTCGCCGGATTCGCGCTCGATCTACTGCTCGTCGCCTCGGTGTGCGGCATGTTGTACGCGTTGGTTCTTGCGCCCGGCCAAGACGTCACGTCCGCGTCCGAGAGCGCCGCCGTTGTGCCAACCAAAGTATCGCCACCCCCTCTACCAAAACCGGTGCACGTCCGCGGGAAGTCCGCGCCGGCCGCAAATTCAAAATCCGCTGCGCGGACCGGCGCGAACGATCCCTACCAGTCGCTGCGCAAGGCATGGAGCGATTGATCGCGTCACCGACCCCATGGTTTCGCGGTCGACTCTTACTCGCACTCGCCGCGCTTATGTTCGCCGGCGGCTGCGCCACGTGGACGCCCGACCGGTGTGAGCAGTTCGACCGCGCTCGCGAATCGACCGATTACGACACACAGTATTTCTATTCCGCCGCGGAAACGAAGCGGGCCGAAAAGAGCTTCTCGCGGCGGCCGACTCCAGGCGCGGTCACCGCCGCGTGGTATACATTGCGGCTCAGTCGCACCGCGACTCGACCGTGCGAGCATTTGTTCTTGGTCAAGGACTTGTACTTGCAACGCTCGACCGAAAAATTCAGCTTCGAGGAGCGACGCGAGTTTTATACCACGAAAGGCCAGTTGATCGCCGCCAAACGGGAAAACCTCACCGAGCAGTTGGCGAGATCGGGTTATTACATCGCCTCCGTGCCCCTGCCAATCCCCCGCGATGCGCCGCCCGGCACTTACCGGGTCGTGACCCACCTGATCGCGATATCGGCGAACGGACGGGCACAAACGCTCGCCACCGCGTCGGGCGAATTCCGCGTCCAATAGTACGCGCGCGCCAAACGCTACGGGTCGCGCGTGCCCGACGATGTCAGCAGGCGTTCCAAATAACGCGCGACGAGATCTACCTCGATATTGACTATCGCATCAACCTGCAACAGGTCGAGCGTGGTCGCGCCGAGCGTGTGCGGAATGAGAGTGACGGTGAAACGCTCTCCCTCCACCCCATTTACCGTGAGGCTCACGCCATCGACGCAGATCGATCCCTTCGCGGCGATATAGCGGCTCAACGTGTCGGGCACCTGGAACGTCACGACGCGCGCTTGTCCGTCCGTCGCGCATGCTTGCACGCGCGCGACATCGTCGACGTGACCGCTGACCAAGTGTCCGCCGAGCGGCTTTGCCAGCGTCAGCGCGCGTTCCAAGTTTACGCGATCACCCGCTTGCCGCCGCCCAAAGGTCGTGCGCGCCAGCGTCTCGGCGGTGAGATCCGCTTCGAACACGCGGTTCCCCAGGGTGGCCACGGTCAAACATACGCCGTTGACAGAGATACTGTCGCCGACCTTCACCCCGGCGAGATCGAGGGTCGCGGCATTCACCCGTATGCGCGCGCCGGTGTCGCGCCGGGCGATCGCGTCGAGTGTTCCTACCGCTTCGATAATTCCGGTAAACATCGGTGCAAAGTGTAAATCGAAAAGGGAGGGATTGAACGACTTCGCTCTTTCACTTTTAACTTTTCACTTTTCACTGACCTTGGCCGTCACGCGCCAGTCGTCACCGACCGCCCGTACATCCGTCACCTGCAATTCGTATCGGTCCGCCAGAGTACGCAACGCCGGCAGATGAAACATGCCTCGTCCTGCGTCCCCCAACAATGTCGGCGCAAGGTAGACGACCAGTTCATCAACCAATCCTGCGTCCAAAAACGCGCCGGCGACCTGCGCGCCCGCTTCAATCAGGATCTCGTTCAGATCGAACTTCGCCAGAAACTGCATGAGGCCCGAAAGGTCGGTCCGACCGTCCACTCCGCTCAGCCGCGCGATTTCAGCGCCGGCGGCCGCCAGCACCTGCGCGCGCTGGGCGTCGTTCGACGCGGTCGCAATCAACGTTCGCCCGGGCTGACGCAACATTCGCGCATTCGGCGACATGCGCAGGCGGCTGTCGAGCACCACCCGCAGCGGCTGGCGCCCGATATCCCAGTTGCGTACCGTGAGCAACGGGTCGTCGGCCAAGACGGTCCCGATTCCGGTAACCACCGCCGAGCTGCGCGCGCGCAATCGCTGTACGTCGGCGCGCGCGGCGCTGCCGGAGATCCACCGGCTCTCGCCGCTCGCCATCGCGATGCGTCCGTCGAGGCTCGCGCCGATCTTCACCCGCACATACGGACGACCCTCGCGCGCGCGACGGATGAAACCGGGATTGAGCGCTTGCGCCTGTGCTTCCAGCAACCCCAGCTGCACGTCGATGCCGGCGGCGCGCAGGCGGGCAACGCCTTTGCCGTCGGTCAGCGGATTCGGATCCTGCATGGCGCAAATAACCCGCCGCACACCCGAGCGCAGCACCGCATCCGCGCACGGCGGCGTGCGTCCGTAGTGATTGCACGGTTCGAGCGTGACGAACATATCGGCGTTACGCGCGCGATCGCCGGCCTGGTTCAACGCCAGTACTTCCGCGTGCGCTTCGCCGGCACGCACATGCCATCCCTCGCCGACGACGGTACCGTCCTGTACGACCACGCAGCCAACGCGCGGGTTTGGATCCGTGGTGAACAAGCCTTTCGCCGCCAGTCTGAACGCGCGCGCCATGAATCGCGCTTCCGTCGCGGTGAACGTCATCGCTTGCGGCCGTCGGCGGGTCGACGCGCGCGGCCCGTGTTCGAGCGCGGCGACCCCGCGCCCTCGCCGGAACCCGATTCATCGGGTAACAATCGCAGCTGCTTGCGGCGCGATTCCGAACTCGGCTCGGCCTGGAGTCGCTGCACTTCCTCGCGAAAGGCATCGACGTCCTGGAAACTGCGATATACGGAAGCAAAACGCACGTACGCCACCGGATCGGCTTCCCGCAATTCATCCATCACGAGCTGTCCGATCCGGCGCGAGGGCACTTCGCGCTCTCCGGAAACGATCAATTTATGCCGAATGCGCCCGATCATCGCTTCGATGGCCTCGGCGTCCACCGGGCGCTTTTCCAACGCACGCGACAAACCGGCGCGAAGCTTCGCTTCATTGAATGCCTCGCGCCGATCGTCCGATTTGATCACTTGCGGCAATCGCAGCTCGGCGCGCTCGAACGTCGTGAATCGTTCGCCGCACACCTCGCACTCGCGTCGCCGGCGCACCGAGTCGCCTTCTTCGCTCAGGCGCGAATCGATAACGCGGGTCTCGTCGGCGGAACAGAACGGGCAGCGCATGGGAGGTTGGCCGGGTCGGTGTCGCGACTAACGTAATGGGCCGAGGCCCAATCCGCAAGAGGCGCGCACCAAGCGCCACCTCGATCGACCGCTGATGCGCGGGTTACGACACCGACCGGACGTAGCGCCCGTCACGAGCGCACGAAGGGTGCGCGGAAGGCAAAAGTCGGGTTAGCGCAACGCCGCGTTGATGCGCTCCAGCGCCACGGCGCCGGGGCAGAGTTCGCGTTCGCGCAGCGCGTTGAGCGGGGTTTCAACCGTATCGAGATGCTGGTGCAGATCGACCGATTCCGCGTGCACATACAGTAACCCGGTCACGACTTCACCGGCCGCGTGGCGTTCTTGCAGATAACTCATGGCCTTGATCCGGTCGGTTGGATCGTAGTCCGATGCCAGCTTCCGCAGCCTGAGCACCGAGCCGTCGTGTTGGGTGACCTCGATCGTCTCCCCCGGCGCGTAGTCGGTGGTGATTTCATCGCGGCCTTCGATAAAATCGAGCCGGTTGACCGCTTCGTTGTGCTGGCGCACGTAGTCGTAACTCTTGGTGGAACCCGGATGGTTGTTGAACGCCACGCACGGCGAAATGACGTCGAGCACGGCCGCGCCTCTGTGTGCGATCGCCGCGTGGATCAATGGCACCAGTTGCTCTTTGTCGCCGGAAAAACTGCGGGCGACGAAGGTGGCGCCCATCATCAACGCCAACTCGATCATGTCGATCGGCGCATCGCTGTTGACGAGACCGCGTTTGGATTTGGAACCTCTGTCGGCGGTCGCCGAGAACTGGCCTTTGGTAAGTCCGTAGACGCCGTTGTTCTCGACGATATAGACCATGTTGACGCCGCGGCGGACGCAGTGCGCGAACTGGCCGAGACCGATCGAGGCCGAGTCGCCGTCGCCCGACACGCCGAGATAAATGAGTTCGCGATTGGCCAGGTTCGCGCCGGTGAGCACCGACGGCATGCGCCCATGCACCGTGTTGAAGCCGTGCGAGTTGCCGAGAAAATACGCCGGTGTCTTCGACGAGCAGCCGATGCCGGAGAGCTTCGCCACCCGGTGCGGCTCGATATCGAGTTCCCAGCACGCCTGGACGATCGCGGCGCTTATCGAATCGTGGCCGCAACCGGCGCACAGCGTCGAAATCGCACCTTCGTAATCGCGCCGGGTGTAGCCGACCTTGTTCTTGGTGAGCGCGGGATGGTGCAGCTTCGGTTTGGCGATATAGGTCATGACGCGGCCTTCTTCAGCGGCACCACGGTGCGGGCGCCGGTATGTTGGCAAACTTGATCGACGATGTGGCGCGCGGTGATCGGCGTGCCGTCGTAATGCAAGACCGAGATCAGGCGCGCCGCGTTTACCTTCGCTTCGTTGACCAGTAAGGTCTTCAATTGGGCGTCGCGATTCTGCTCGATCACGAAAACCCACGGGTGCGCCGCGACGAAATCGATGATTTCATCCTGAAACGGGAAGGCGCGCACGCGCAGCGCATTCATGTGAATCCCGCGCTCGCCGAGCACATCGAGCGCCTCATCCATCGCCGGACTGGTGGAGCCGTAGTAAATGGCCCCGAAGCGCGCCGGTCGCGCGGCCGGCTTTAGCAGCGCCTTTGGCAAAAGGTTTTTCGCGGTGTTGTGCTTGCGCAGCAGCCGCTGCATGTTGTCCACGTAATCCGGCCCGGCCTCGCTGTAGCGCGCGTAGCGGTCCTTGGTTGTACCGCGCGTGAAGTACGCGCCCCGCGTCGGGTGCGCGCCGGGATAGGTGCGGTAGGCAATGCCGTCGCCGTCGACGTCGAGGTAGCGCCCGAACTCTTTTCCGGCGTCGAGATCCTCGCGCCCCATGACTTTCCCGCGGTCGTACACGTGCTGGTCGTCCCAGGTGAAGGGTTCGCACAGTCGCGTGTTCATTCCGATGTCGAGGTCGCTCATGACGAACACCGGCGTTTGCAAACGCTCGGCAAGATCGAACGCGCGCGCGGTAAATTCGAAACATTCGTTCGGACCTTCGGGAAACAACAGCACATGTTTGGTGTCGCCGTGCGAGGCGTAGGCGCAGGCGAGAATATCGGACTGCTGCGTTCGCGTCGGCATGCCGGTCGAAGGACCGCCGCGCTGCACGTCGATGACGACCGCCGGAACTTCCCCGAAATAGGCGAGCCCCAAGAACTCCTGCATCAACGAAATACCGGGGCCCGAGGTGCAGGTGAACGCGCGCGCGCCGTTCCAGCCGGCGCCGATAACGATGCCGATCGACGCCAGCTCGTCTTCCGCTTGGACGATGGCGAACCGATGCTTGCCGGTCGCGGGATCGATACGGTACTTCTTGCTGTGCCGAATAAACGCTTCGGCGAGCGATGACGACGGCGTAATCGGATACCACGCGCACACGGTAGCCCCGCCGTAGATGGCGCCCAACGCGGCGGCGCTATTGCCTTCGACGAAAATCCGGCTGCCCACGGCTTGTGAACGCCGCACGCGCAGGCCAATTGGACACGCCAAGTGTTCCTGCGCGTACTCGCGACCGAGACGCAGGGCTTTTACGTTCGACTGCAGCAAGGTCTCCTTACCCTTGTACTGCTCGGAAAACAGTTTTTCGATTTCGTGCGGATCGATATCGAGCAGCGCCGACAGCGCGCCGACGTAAATGATATTCTTGAACAGCTGCCGCTCGCGGGTATCGGTGTAGGTGGTATTACAGATATCGGTCAACGGCACGCCGATAACGTTGATGTCGTCCCGAAGCTTCGACGGCGGCACTGATTTGGAATTATCGTAAAAAAGATAGCCACCCGGCTCGATTTCTTTGAGGTCCTCGTCCCAGGTTTGCGGATTCATGCCGACCAAGAGATCGACGCCTCCGCGCCGGCCTTGGTAGCCGCGTTCGCACACCCGCACTTCGTACCACGTCGGCAGACCTTGAATGTTTGACGGGAAAATGTTGCGCGGTGAAACCGGCACTCCCATCCGCAAAATCGCGCGCGCGAACAATTCGTTCGCGCTGGCGGAACCCGAACCGTTCACGTTGGCGAACTTAACGACAAAATCGTTGACCGCTTCAATGCGTTCGATCATGACACGACGTGCAATAAACCTCCGGCAGATATTTCGCTCACGCCGCCTTGCCCTTCCGTTCCCGGCACGAGGCACCGGCGGGGGTGATGGTCAGTAGAAATTTTTGCATGTCCCAGGCACCGGTCGGACAGCGCTCGGCGCACAGTCCGCAGTGCAAACACACGTCTTCGTCCTTGGCCATGATGCGCCCCGTCGACAGCGCATCCGAGACGTACAGCGCTTGCTCCGGATCCAGCGCCGGTGCTTTCAGTCGTCGCCGCAACTCCGGCTCGTCGGCGTTGCGCGTAAAGCTGATGCAGTCCATCGGACAAATATCGACGCACGCGTCGCACTCGATGCACAGCTTGCCGGTGAACACCGTCTGCACATCGCAGTTGAGGCAGCGCCGCGCTTCGGCCAGTCCGGTCTTGGGATCGAAGCCAAGCTCCACTTCGATCTTGATATCTTTGAGCGTGCTGTTCTTGTCGCGCCACGGCACGCGATAGCGCGCGGCCGGCGACACGTCGTTGTCGTAGCGCCATTCGTGAATGCCCATTTTTTGCGACACCAGCGTCACGCCCGGCGCGGGTCGGGCGCGCAGATCTTCCCCGTTCAGGAGCTTGTCGATCGAAACCGCGGCGTCGTGGCCGTGGGCCACCGCCCAGATGATGTTCTTCGGACCGAACGCGGCGTCGCCGCCGAAGAACACGTGCGGAAGCGTCGACTGCATCGTCGCCGCGTCCACCACCGGCATCCCCGAGTCGTCGAACACGATCCCGATATCGCGCTCGATCCAGGGAAACGCGTTTTCCTGTCCGACGGCGATCAGCACGTCGTCGCACTCGAAATACTGGTCCGGCTCGCCGGTCGGCACGAGGCGGCGCTTGCCCTTCGCATCGTGCACGGCATTCACCTTCTCGAACGTCATTCCCGTCAGCTTGCCGTTCTCATGCGCAAACGACTTCGGCACGAGATAGTTCAAAATCGGGATGCCTTCGTGCATGGCGTCCTCCTTTTCCCACGTCGACGCCTTCATCTCCTCGAAACCGGAGCGCACGATCACCTTCACGTCCGCGCCGCCGAGGCGGCGCGAGGTGCGGCAACAATCCATCGCGGTGTTGCCGCCGCCGAGCACGATGACGCGCTTGCCGATTCTGTCGACGTGCCCGAACGACACGGACGACAGCCAATCGATGCCGACATGAACGTGCGCCGCCGCCTCTCGGCGTCCGGGAATATCGAGATCGCGCCCGCGCGGCGCACCCGAACCCACAAACACGGCGTCGTACTTTTCCGTCAGCAGTTTCTTCAGGCTGTCGATTTTCACGCCGCCCCTGAACTCGACACCGAGGTTCAGCACGTAGCCGACTTCCTCGTCGATCACTTCGAGCGGCAGACGAAAGCGCGGGATTTG
The DNA here is from genome assembly GCA_036396275.1 of Burkholderiales bacterium. GTDB lineage: Bacteria > Pseudomonadota > Gammaproteobacteria > Acidiferrobacterales > Sulfurifustaceae > JACQFZ01. The sequence continues at coordinate 26,648 of DASWLD010000211.1, read as the reverse complement.
CGACCAGATCATCCCGCCGGCGCGCGGGTCCTGGTCGAAGACGGTAACGCTGTAACCGAGCGGCGCGAGATCGCGAGCCACGGTGAGCGACGCCGGGCCGGCGCCGACGCAAGCGACGCGCTTTCCGTTTTTCTGTTTTGCCGGCTGCGGCAATCGGCCGCGGATGTCTTCTTTGTTGTCCGCGGCGACCCGCTTCAGTCGGCAAATCGCCACCGGTTCCGCCTTCTCGAGGTTGCGCTCCTCGACACGCCCGCGCCGGCACGCCGGTTCGCACGGACGATCGCAGGTGCGCCCGAGAATTCCGGGGAATACGTTCGATTCCCAGTTGATCATGTAGGCGTCGCCGTAGCGGCCGGCGGCGATCAGGCGGATGTATTCGGGGACGGGTGTGTGGGTCGGGCACGCCCACTGACAATCCACTACCCGGTGGAAGTAGTCAGGATTACCGATATCTGTGGGCTTCAAAAATCTACTCCAGATTCAAGCCTTGGTTAGTCTCGCCGCGCGAAACGCGCGCCCCGTGCGAAAAACGGTCGTTGTAGGCTTGAAACTGTTGCGCATGTTAACGCCCGCTGCGCCGGTAGAAAAGACCCCGCAGCGAATTGCGCGTGCTCTTCCAGCCAAAAGCAAACTGTTGCCGGCGACTATTCAAGCCATTATAGAACGAAAAAAGGCGCCCGAAGGCGCCTTTTTCGAGTTTCGTCCTGCTCCGCTTCCGTCGTTCGGGTAAGAGACGAAAATCCGGTTGCCGGACCGGCTTTCCACTCGGGGCGCTTTTGAGACTGTCGTCGATTTCCTGAGCGGCGGACACCCGAAAGACCTATACAAGAACGATGCGAAGGAAGAACTACCCAGCCTAGCTCTCGTACACCGGAAAGCGACGGCACAAATCGGTAACCAGGCCACGCGCACGGGCCCGAATTGATTCGTCGCCGAGTTTGTCCAGGATGTCGCAAATCCAGCCGGCCAATTCGCGCACCTCTTTTTCGCCGAACCCGCGGGTCGTCACCGCCGGCGTACCGATGCGCAACCCACTAGTCGTCATCGGCGGCTGTGGATCGTTCGGCACCGCGTTTTTATTGACGGTGATATGCGCCTCGCCGAGCGCCGCTTCGGCATCCTTTCCGGTTATACCCTTCTTGATCAGGCTCACAAGGAAGAGATGGTTGTCGGTCCCGCCGGACACGACGTCGTACCCGCGTTCGACCATGGCTTGCGCCATTGCGCGTGCATTGGCAACCACGCGGGTTTGATATTCCTTGAAACTCGGTTCGAGCGCCTCCTTGAATGCCACCGCCTTAGCGGCGATGACGTGCATCAACGGCCCGCCCTGCGTGCCGGGGAACACGAGTGAGTTCAGTTTCTTTTCGATGTCCGGATTGGCTTTCGCGAGAATCACCCCGCCGCGCGGACCGCGCAAGGTCTTGTGCGTGGTCGTGGTCGTGACATCGGCGATCGACACCGGGTTCGGATACAACCCGGCGGCCACCAATCCGGCGACATGCGCCATGTCGACGAATAGGTACGCGCCGACGCCATCGGCGATCGCGCGAAAGCGCTGCCAATCGACGACGCGCGAGTACGCGGAAAAGCCGGCAACGATCATCTTCGGTTTGTGTTCCCGCGCGAGCCGCTCGACCTGCGCGTAATCGATCAGTCCTTGGTCGTTCACACCGTATTGCACCGCATTGAACAGTTTTCCGGAAAAATTCACTTTCGCGCCGTGCGTCAGATGCCCGCCGTGCGCCAAGCTCATGCCGAGGATGGTGTCGCCCGGGGTGAGCAGCGCGAGATACACCGCCGCGTTCGCCTGCGAACCGGAATGCGGTTGCACATTGGCGTAGGCCGCGCCAAACAGCTGCTTGACCCGTTCGATCGCGAGCCGTTCGGCGACATCGACGTATTCACAGCCGCCGTAGTAGCGCTTGCCGGGATAACCTTCGGCGTACTTATTGGTGAGCGCCGAACCTTGCGCTTCCAATACGCGCGGACTGGCGAAATTCTCGGAAGCGATCAATTCGACGTGGTCTTCCTGGCGGCGAACCTCGTTGACGATGGCGTTCCACAGTTCGTCGTCGTACCCCTTAATAGTCATGCTTCGGCTGAACATCGCGCGTACTGGCTCCTCGAACAATTGCAATCGCGGGTCGCACATCGCCCGCGCTCGAAAAAGGGCGCTAAGAATATCCGATTTTTCGCAACGACGCTGCGGCATCGGCGCGCCTCGGAAACGATGTGATCGAGCACCGACGCTGTAATGCTATACTTTCGACCCTACACGCCGCGATTCCACCGATAATTCGAGGTTCTCATGACACGCTTTGCCGGCACCGACTCCTATATCGCCACGGACGATCTCAAGCTCGCCGTCAACGCCGCGATCACCCTGCAACGGCCCTTGCTGGTGAAGGGTGAGCCGGGTACCGGCAAGACCATGCTGGCGGTGGAAGTGGCAGCCGCGCTCGGCCGGCCGCTGTTTCAGTGGCACATCAAATCGACCAGCAAAGCGCAGCAAGGATTGTACGAATACGATGCCGTGTCGCGCCTGCGCGACTCGCAGCTCGGCGATACGAAGGTACACGACATCGCCAACTACATAAAGAAGGGCCCGCTGTGGGAGTCGTTTCAGTCGAACGCGCCGGCGGTGGTGTTGATCGACGAAATCGATAAAGCCGATATCGAGTTCCCGAACGACTTGTTGCGCGAACTGGACCGGATGGAATTCTATGTGTACGAGACGCAGCAACTCGTGCGCGCCGCACACCGTCCCGCGATCATCATCACCAGCAACAACGAGAAAGAATTGCCGGACGCGTTCCTGCGGCGATGCTTTTTCCATTACATTCGCTTTCCCGACGAAGAAACCATGCGGCAAATCGTCGACGTGCATTTTCCCGGCTTGAAGAAGAATCTATTGAAAGAGGCGCTCGAAGTATTCTTCCAGATCCGCGAAGTGCCGGGCTTGAAGAAGAAGCCGTCGACGTCCGAGCTACTCGATTGGCTAAAGCTTCTGCTGGCCGAAGACGTACCGCCGGAAACTCTGCGCGCGGATTCGAAGGCGGCTATTCCGCCGCTTTACGGCGCGCTGCTCAAGAACGAGCAGGACGTGCATCTTTTCGAGCGCCTCGCGTTCATGGCCCGCCGCACCGGCTGATGCTGGTTCGCCTCTTCTTCAAGCTGCGCGCCGCGAAGATTCCGGTCAGTGTGACCGAGTTTCTCACGCTGCTCGACGCGCTAAACCATCACCTCGCTCATGGCAGTGTCGATGAGTTCTATTACCTCGCGCGCTCGGCGCTGGTGAAGGACGAGACGCACTACGACAAATTCGATCGCGTCTTCGGCGAGTACATCAAAGGCATCGAGAACGTCGCCGACCTGCTGTTGCAGGAAATCCCGGCCGATTGGCTACGCAAGGAAATCGAACGTCTGCTGACGGACGAGGAGAAAGAGCGAATAAAATCGCTCGGCGGCTTCGAGCAGCTGCTGGAGACGCTGCGCAAACGGCTGGAAGAACAGAAGGAGCGCCACCAGGGCGGCAACAAATGGATCGGCACCGGCGGAACTTCGCCCTTTGGTGCGTACGGCTACAACCCGGAAGGTATTCGGATCGGCCAGGACAGCTCGCGCCAGCGCCGCGGCGTGAAAGTCTGGGACGCGCGCGAATATCGAAATCTCGACGGCACCACCGAGCTCGGCACGCGCAACATCAAGATCGCGCTGCGTCGGCTGCGCAAGTTCGCGCGCGAAGGCGCGCCCGAAGAACTCGATCTCGACGACACCATCAAATCCACCGCCCGCAACGCCGGCTGGCTCGATATCAAGATGGTTCCCGAACGGCACAACGCCGTGAAAGTGCTCGCGTTCTTCGACGTCGGCGGATCGATGGACGATCACGTGCGCGCGAGCGAAGAGCTATTTTCCGCCGTGCGCAGCGAATTCAAACACCTCGAATACTTTTACTTCCACAACTTCCTGTACGAAAGCGTGTGGCGCGACAATCACCGCCGCTACAACGAGCGCATCACATTGCCCCAGATCATGCGCACCTACGGCCACGATTACAAACTTGTCATCGTCGGCGACGCCAGCATGAGCCCGTATGAAATCTTCTATCGCGGCGGCGGCATCGACCACTCGAACGACGAAGCCGGGGCCACGTGGCTGCAGCGCATGCTCGATACCTACGCTTCCGCCGTCTGGCTCAACCCGGAGCCGGAAAAGCACTGGGAGTACACCGAGTCGATCGAGATCATTCGCAAGATGATGAGCAATCGAATGTACCCGATGACGCTCGAAGGTTTGGACGATGGCATGCGCCAACTCGGAAGACGACAGGGAATGCCGAAGAGCGTTGCGCCGGTCGCGCTCGAAACCTAGTGTGGTGTCCCGAACATAACCTGCCAAATTCGAGCGCCGCATCGCTCGACTCGGCGCCCCTCGTCCCTGGCTCTTCTCCCGAAGGAGAAGGGAATTCGAGCCCCTCTCCCTCCGGTGACGTGCCGGGACGCACGGAGATCCGCGGGAGACAGGGGTCGAGAGCGATCAGAGGGGTTGGGGTGGGGGAGATTATTAAAGGAAGGTCTGATCAATTCCAGAAAATATGAATGCTTGCCGCAGAGGCGCAAAGAATGACACGGGTAAACTGAACCCTCTTTTTCGCGTCTTTGCGTCTTTGCGACAGAAAATCATATAAATCAGAGTTTCCTAAAGTTATTTTCGGGACAGCACACTAGCTGCCGAAGATTCTTTCGAGATGTTCGAGGTCGTTGACCATTCGCCACTCGGTCGCGCCGGCGTCTTTCACGCGCTTTTCCCAGGCTTCGAGGCGGCCCGTATAGCGCCGCGGATCGACGTTGTCGGTACCGAGCTTGGTGACGTTCAACGCGACGACGCGGATACCGGTTAGATTGATCGGAATGTCGCGCACCGTCTTCTTATCCAATTCTTCCTGCATGTCGGAAAAGATCAGGATCGTCTTGCGGCCGGCGCCGGTTTCGTTTAGGAATTCGGCGGCCTGCAAAATTCCGCCGGTGATGTCGGTGTAGGCGCTGCCCTTCGTCGCCTCCTGGTTCAACTTCGCCATCTGTTTCTTGAAGCTGCGTTTTTGCGCGTTCGCCTGAATCGGGTCCTTGGTAAAGGTCGCCTTGGCGATGATGTCTTTCTCGGAAAAGCTGCGGCTCTTCACCCGCGCCACGGCCAGCGAATCCCCCGGATTCAACGTGCCCAACAGGTAGTTAATCAACTGCTGCGCTTTATCCAGCTCCTTCGCGTAGGTACCGGAGGTGTCGACCAACACGTACACGGCGCGCTGGTAGTCGCGGTTATCGGCACAGCCGCCCATGGCAAGCGCCAACAGCGCGGCGGCAAAAAGTACTTTGACGAGTTTTCGCATCGCCCTACCCCGTTTTGCGCAAACCACCGTGCCGCGGCAGTTCGACCGTATTCGCCGGCGGCGTCTGGCGCGATTTAATAAATCGTTCGATCAACACCGGCAAAAAGATCAGCACGTCGTACAGCATGGTCAGCGCGGTGGCGGCATGGCGCGCCACGTTCGACAACAGCCGCAACACCAAGGCCAGTATTCGCATCGCGGCAACCGCGATGACGCCGATCACCGTGCGCCCGGCGCTGATCAGATATTCGAGCGGAATCGCCACGAACGCGAGCGCGAACGGAAGCACGAAGCCAAGAATCATTTGTCCGGCGACGGGAATGTTCGTGACCCAGCTGATTTCAGCCGGCGCCGTCGTCGGCGCGCCGCCGAGGCCTCGCTTGAGTTCAATATCCGCGGTGACGATCAGGTCGCGCATGACCGCCAGCGCCACTTCGACGCCGGCCAACGTAAACAGAATCGCGAACGATATCCACGCCAGACGTATGCGCATGCGATCATGCATGTTATGGATACGCGGAAACAAGTGCGTGATGCGCAGCGACTCGAGCAAGAACAGCCCCATCGCCGCTTCGACGAACAGAATCACGAGCGCGGCCACGTGCGCGGCTTCGAAACCCCCGGCCAAGTACTCGCCGCCACCGACCATGGCCGCCATCGGCCGGGCAATCAGCCAGAAATTGACGAACGCGCCGCCCATGGCGATCCCGACAACCAGCAGGGAAATGACGAACTGGGTGCTGGCGGACGACGTCAGCGCGTGCACCACTTTGTCGGAGCGCGCCAGAATTTGCTCGTAGCGTTCCATCTGCGCGTCGATGCGCTGGGCGCTCTCTTCGAGGCCGGTGAGGTTGCGACCGACGCGATTCAGCGTCTGCTCCAGCGAGCGCCAGAACGGCTGAAATCCCTCGAGGATTTTATGACGCTGCTGATACGAGCGGCGATATTCCGCCAACACTTTGTCGTAGATGTCGTCGATCGAACCGCTGATGTTTTCGAGAATTTTCTGTACCAAGCCATCGCCGGTGGACTTTATCTTGCCCATCGTCTCGACGGCCTTGACCCATTCGGGCGGCGGCGGCGGTACCTCACCGCACTTCTTATAGTCCTCCTCGATTCGCGTCAGCTCATCGAGCAGCCGGCGCTGCAGCGCCGGATAGCCTTGCAGGTCGCGCCGCACGATCGCGGTCACGCGTTCGAATTCGCGCTGCATCGCCTGCGTCACTTCCTCGCGCCCGTGCGCGAGCAGGACGATTTCGTTACGGCTCTTCATATCCTGCGCCGCCGCGAGGCACCAGCGGGCAGCCAGGCGCAGCGGCTGCGCCGCGCCGCGCATCACGGAACGAAACAGCGCGTGCATCGGCTCGCGCGCCGCATACAGGAACGGCAGAGCGATTGCGAACAACGCAAGCGCGGACAAGACGGGATTATCGGGGAATAGCATCCAGGCCACGGCGAATTCTCCCCACGGTTTATTTGGGATATCTCTCATCAAAGCAGTTAAATCGCGGGCGGCAAGGCCGTCACCGATAACTGACTGCTTTTTAAGGACTACCGGCGGGCTGCCGCGAAAGACTGCGTGAGTCGTTTCGCGTTGCGATCCGAGAACACGCGGCTTTCCCTCACCCCTTGCCCTCTCCCGGGAGGAGAGGGGGATTCGGTCCGCCTACGCGGTTGCTGCATCTGAGGACTACGGCGTGCCGTCGGCGGTGTCTTCTTTCTTGGCGACCAACAGGTCCTCGCGCGACACGCCGAGCCACATGATGATCGGGCTCGCGACAAAGACCGACGAGTAAATGCCGAACAGGATGCCGATGGTAAGGGCGAGCGCGAAATAATGCAGCGTTTCGCCGCCGAACAAGAGCATCGCCAGCACGGCCAACTGCGTCGAGCCGTGCGTAATAATGGTGCGCGACATGGTGCGGGTAATGGCGTTGTCGATGATTTCCGTCACCGTGGCTTTGCGCATCTTGCGGAAGTTCTCGCGCACCCGGTCGAACACGACCACGGATTCGTTCACCGAGTAGCCGAGAATCGCCAGCACCGCCGCCAACACCGGCAATGAAAAGTCCCATTGGAAGAACGCAAAGAAGCCAAGGATGATCACCACGTCATGCAGATTGGCGATGATCGCGGCAACGCCGAATTTCCACTCAAAGCGAAACCACAAGTACACGACGATGCCGATGGAAACGAACAGCAGCGCAAGCGCGCCGCTTTCGAACAGCTCGCGGCCGACTTGCGGCCCGACGAACTCGACCCGTTGCAACCGTACTTCCGGATCCGCTTGGCGCAGCGCCTGGATGACGGACTCCGACAGTTTTGCCCCGGACAGTTCCTGCTTCGCCGGCAACCGGATGAGCACGTCGCGCGGGTTGCCGAACGTCTGCACCGCCGCTTCGGTGAAACCCCGACTCGCGAGCGCACCGCGCACCGCGGCGATGTCGGCCGGTTTGGCGTAGCTGACCTCCATGACCGTGCCGCCGGTAAAATCGACGCCTAAATTCAAACCCTTGGCGGCGAGAAAAATCACGGCGAGCACGAACGTCACGATCGAGATCACGTTGAACATCAACGCGCGCCGCATGAACGGTATATCTTTTCGTATCTTGAAAAATTCCATGTCGTTTTTAAGATCGCTGAAACCGCAGATGAACGCAGATGAACGCAGATAGAAGGAAATTGAGTCTGTGGCCAGTTGGGGTTTTGCAGGCGAACGGAAATGTTTTTGTCGTTCCCGTTTTCTTATCTGCGTTCATCTGCGGTTTCAAAAGGTATTAACAATCACTTCATCGCCATGCGGTATTGCCGATGGAGACGCGCTCGAGCTTGCGCCGGCTCCCGTAATAGAGATTGACCATCGCGCGCGATACCATCACCGCGCTGAACATCGAGGTGAGTATGCCGAGGCACAGCACCGTTGCAAAACCGCGCACCGGTCCGCTGCCGAGCGCGAGCAAAAAGACGCCGGCAATCAAAGTCGTGACGTTGGAGTCGAGAATCGTACTGAACGCTCGTTCGTAGCCGGCAGAGATGCTCGCCTGCGGCGTGTTGCCGTTGCGCAGTTCCTCGCGAATGCGTTCGTTGATCAGCACGTTCGCGTCGATCGCCATGCCGATGGTCAGCGCGATGGCCGCCATGCCGGGCAGCGACAGCGTCGCTTGGATCATCGACAGCAACGCCACCAGCATTACCAGGTTCACACCGAGCGCCGCCACGGAAATGAAACCGAACAAGGCGTAATAGACCGCGATAAACGCGGCGATCGCCACGAATCCGATCCAAATCGAGCGCAGGCCGCGTTCGATGTTGTCGGCGCCGAGGCTGGGACCGACCGTGCGCTCCTCGATGATTTCAACCGGCGCGGCCAGCGCGCCGGCGCGCAACAACAGCGCCAGTTCATTGGCCTCGCGGGCCGAACCGATTCCTTCGATCTGAAAACGTTTGCCAAGTTGCTGCCGGATGACCGGCGCGGTGATGACCTCTTCGACCCGCCGGCTGACGCGCACTTCGCGCCCGGATTCGTCGAGGATCGGCTTACCGTTCGCATCGAGCTTCGGGTCCGACTTGATTTCGATATAGACGACCGCCATCCGCTTATTCACGTTTTCGCCGGTGACGCGCTGGTTGATCGCCGCGCCGCGCGCATCGAGCGAGATCGATACGATCGGCTGGCTGGTGCGGTTGTCGAACCCGGGCGCGGCATCGACGATGTTGTCGCCGGAGTAGATCAGGCGGTTCTTCAATAATATGGGCCGGCCGTCGCGATAGCGATAGATCTTCGAGCCGATCGGCGCTTGTCCGGTCACCGCGAGCGCGGCGTTTTCCTCGTCGACCAAGTAGATTTCAAGGGTAGCCGTGCGCCCCAGAATCTCCTTGGCGCGCGCCGTATCCTGCACACCGGGCAACTGCACGACGATGCGGTCTTGGCCTTGCTGCTGGATGACGGGCTCGGCGACGCCGAGTTCATCGACCCGGTTGCGCAGCGCCGTCATGTTTTGTTCGAGCGCGAAGCGCTTCTTCTCGAGCAGCGCCGCATCGCTGATGCGCGTCGTCAGGACGAATTCGCTCCCGCGCTGCCTATCTTCGACTTGCAGGTCGCGCAATTCCTTGCGCACCACGTCGCGGGCCTTATCGCGTTCGGCGGCGTCGCGGAAAACGACGTCGACCGTTCCGCTTTCCAGCCGATTCACCGCGGCATAACGGACTTTGGCTTCGCGCAACGTCCGTCGCAAATCCTCCGCCGCTATTTCCGCCGCCTTCTTGAGGACCGCCTGCGTATCGACCTGCATCAAGAAATGCACGCCGCCGCGCAGATCGAGCCCGAGATGCATTGGCTCGGCGCGCACGGCGCGCAGCACGCCCGGCGTCGCCGGCAGCAAGTTCAACGCGACCGTGTAGGTGTCGCCCAGTTCCCTTTGCGCGACATCGCGCGCGCGTAGTTGGGTTTCCGTGTCGGCGAAGCGAATCTTGGCGCCGGTTTCGTCCAACAAACCGCCGGTGAAACTCAGCCCCGCGCGTTGCAGCGCCTCTTCGACACGCTTGAGGGTACCGATGTCGGTCTGTCCGCGAACGCTCGATATCTGGATCGCCGGGTTCTCGCCGAACAAATTCGGCAGCGCGTACACCAGCGCGATCACGACCGCCGCCAGAACCAACAAATACTTCCAGGTGGGATATCTATTCATTGATGAAGCGGCGCGGCGTCAGGCGCCGCCGCGCCGAAGGTCCTAATCGTTCGCTGCCTTGAGGGTACCCTTCGGCAATACCGTTTGAATCGCCGGCCGCTGCACCTTGATTTCGACTTTGTCGGCGATCTCCACGGAAACGTAGCTCGGACCGAGTTGGGTCACGCGCCCCAAGACGCCGCCGCTGGTGACCACTTCGTCGCCCTTCGCCAGCGACTCGATCATCGCCTTGTGCTCTTTCGCGCGTTTTTGCTGCGGGCGGATCAACAGAAACCAAAACACCGCGAACATGCCGCCGAGCATGATCAAGCTAACGTAACCGCCTTGCCCGCCGGTGATGGAACCTTGCGCCCAGGCATCGGAAATTAACCAATTCATATCGTATCCTTATTTATAGAGAAGTCCGCTAGAGAGACCCAGAGGCGATGCGCCATCAGGTAACCGCGTCGGCCGCCCCGTCGCGATCGTCGACCGGGATCCCCTGGCGGCGCATACGATAAAACTTCTCGACGAAATCATCCAGCCCTTTCTGCTCGATTGCCGCACGCAAATCGCGCATCAGCGACTGGTAATAGTGAAGATTGTGCAGGGTCGCGAGCCGCGCCCCCAAAATCTCGTTGGCTTGCTGCAAATGCCGAACGTACGCACGCGAATAGTGGCGGCAGGTATAACATCTGCAGCGCGCGTCAATCGGCCCGACATCGTGCGCGTAGCGGCTGTTGCGTATCTTGAGATCGCCGCTCGCCGTGTATAACCAGCCGTTGCGGGCGTTGCGCGTCGGCAGCACGCAGTCGAACATGTCCATGCCGGCGCGCACCGCTTCGACCAAGTCCTCGGGCGTCCCCGCACCCATCAAGTAGCGCGGCCGATCGACCGGCATGCGCGGCGCCACGTGCGCGATCATGCGAAACATTTCTTCTTTCGGCTCGCCGACCGACAGCCCGCCGATCGCATAGCCGTCGAAGCCGATTTCGGTCGATCCCTTCAGCGATTCGTCGCGAAGACCCGGGTACATACCGCCCTGAACGATCCCAAACAGCGCGCCCGGCGCATCGCCGTGCGCGTCGCGGCAACGCCTGGCCCAACGCAGTGACAACTCCATCGAGGCGCGCGCTTCGGCTTCGGTCGCCGGATACGGGGTGCACTCGTCGAATACCATAATAATGTCGGCGCCAAGATCTTGTTGAACCGCGATCGCCCGTTCCGGTCCGAGAAAGACGGGCGACCCGTCGATCGGCGATTGAAAATGAACGCCCTCCTCCGTGACCTTTCGAATCGCTCCCAGGCTCCATACTTGAAACCCGCCGGAGTCGGTCAGAATCGGTCCGTCCCAGTGCATGAAGCGGTGCAGGCCGCCGTGACGACGTATCGCCTCGACGCCCGGACGGAGCATCAAATGAAAGGTATTTCCGAGAATGATTTCGGCACCGATCTCACGCAGTTCCTCCGGCGTCATGCTCTTCACCGTACCGTAGGTACCCACCGGTAGGAATGCCGGTGTTTGCACCGTGCCCCGTTCGAAGCGCATGCATCCACGCCGGGCGTTGTTGTCGTTCGTCAGCAGCTCGAATTTCATGGCCGGCAAGTATCGGGGCCGTGCGCGGGCGGCGCAAGCTACCGTTTCGATTTCGCATCGGGATTCATGTTATGTTTCCCGCCGGCCACGTAGTATCACCGACAACCGTGCGATCCGTCTTTCAAGGACTCAAATCGATCGTCGCAACCGGCGGTCTGGTCGTGTGCGTCGCCACGCCGGCACACGCCGACGCCGCGAACGGCGTCACCGTTCGCGACGCGTGGTCGCGCGCCACACCACCGGGGATAACGATCGGGGTGGCGTATTTCGTCATCGACAATCGCGGACCGGACGATCGGCTTCTGCGGGTGTCGTCGCCGATCGCGGAACACGCCGAGCTGCACGTGAGCACCCTGGACGACGGCGTCATGAAGATGCTGCCGCTCGAGGCAGCCGACGTCGGTCGGCGTGCGATCGTAAAATTCGAGCCCGGCGGGAAGCACGTCATGTTCCTAGGCCTGCAGCGGCCGCTCAAGGGCGGGGACAGATTTCCGCTGACCTTGAGCTTCGAAAAGTCCGGTTCGGTGCGAACGATGGTTCGGGTATTCGGTGTCGGCCAGTCGCCGCACGGCGCACGCTGATTTGCCCGCGACGTTCTTGACGCCCGAATCGGACGACCTCCTGCTATCGATACATTGACTCGGCGCTCGAAAATTTTGTGCGTGTTGCGGTCGCGCTGATCGCGCTTGGCATCGGACTCGCGGCTGAATTCCGGTTGTCGTCGGCGCTTGTCGGGGCGGTCGAACACATACCGCCCGCGATGTCAGACGCGCTCATTGCCCGTTTCGCACAAACTGACGCTGAGCCGAGTAAATACACCGAGAGCGATCAACAACATCGCCGCCGCGACGATAATGGCGACGGGATAGTAAAGAAAGCCGACCAAGTCTTGCTGACTGTACTTGATGACCATGATCAGCGCTTCGAGCACCAGTGCCGTGCACACGACGCTGACGAATCGAATCAACCCGCGGCGTATCCGCCATACCATCGCTTCCGGCGGACCGAGCGTATCGTATTCCTGGTAGACGATGTGCGCCAATTCATACACGGCGAGCGCCACGACGCCCATGTGCAATCCCTTGATCAATCCTTCGATGATTTTTCCTTCCGACAGAACCGGCCGCAAAAACTCGATCATCGCCGCGCCGGCGTAAAGCAGCGCAAATCCGAGAAAAAACAGCGTGAAGGCCGGCACAATCACCTGGCGCGTCTTGACGATCAACCAATCCAGCGACAGCCCTTTAATTTCGGCGTCGCGTTCCAACTCCGTCGCGGATTTCGATTCCACGTTCCGACCTCCTGGGGGGAATTTTCAGGGTAATTGCGTCGCGCTTACGTCGCCCGGCGACAAAGCGCCATGCATCGCATAGGACACGTTCGAGAGATTGGGGTTTCGCCCGCTCGTCGGCAATTTGCCAACGGCTCGCGCGAATCGGCTATGCGCCGCGTTCGACGAACATGGCGTCGCCGTAACTGTAAAACCGATAGCGTTCGTTTACGGCGTGACGGTAGGCGGCCAAAACCCGCGCGGTTCCGCCGAACGCACACACGAGCATCAGCAGCGACGACTCCGGCAAATGAAAATTCGTGATCAATACGTCGACCAGGCGAAAGCGATGGCCCGGATAGATGAAGATATCGGTATCGCCGTCGACCGCAACCAGTTGCCCACCGCCGCCGGCGCTTTCGAGTGCGCGCACGACCGTCGTCCCGACCGCGACGATGCGCCGGCCCTCGGTCCGCGCGCGATTCACCGCGTTGCACGCATCCTCGGAAATGTGCACGCGTTCGGCATGCAATCGCTGCCGTTCGACCGCCTCGCCGCGCAGCGGTTGAAACGTGCCGGCACCGACATGCAAGGTGGCGTAGACGACCTCGACGCCGATCGCCGCCAGCCGTTCGAGCATCGCGGAATCGAAGTGCAAACCGGCGGTCGGCGCCGCGACGGCACCGGGTTTGCGCGCGTACACGGTTTGGTAGCGTTCGCGATCCGCCGGCTCGTCGGCGCGTGCGATATAGGGCGGTAAAGGAATATGGCCGACGCGATCGAGCATGTCGAACAAGGGAAGGTCGAGATCGAACAAGAGTTCGAAAAACTCGCCGACGCGCCGCTCGACGCGTGCGACAATGCCGCCTTCGAGATCGAGCCGCTGGCCGGCGCCCGGCGATTTCGACGCGCGCACGTGCGCGAGCGCCCGATTCTCCGTTAGCACGCGCTCGATCAGGATCTCGATCCGCCCGCCGGTCTCCTTATGGCCCGATAGCCGCGCCGGTACCACGCGCGTGTCGTTCAGCACCAACACGTCGCCGGCGCGCAGCAAGCCCGGCAGATCGGCGAACCGGCGGTCGACGACGCCGCCATCCGCTCGCCCGAGATCCAGCAAGCGCGCGCCGGCGCGCGTTTTCGCCGGATACTGCGCGATCAGCGCCGGCGGCAATTCGTAGTGGAAATCGGACTTACGCATCGATCCCGCGCCGGCACCGCGTCCGCAATTGTGCGCGCGTATGTTCGCCTCTGCGGCGACTCGTTATACTCGCCACGCGTCGGCTATCCTTTTGATACCTAGAACCTTTCGGCGCGGTGCCCTCGCCCATTTCCATACATGAACGGTACGCGTTATAGCCTCGAAGTCCAACCCGTATTGCCGGCGACGCTGCATCGCTTGGCGGAACTTGCGAACGACTTGCTCTACAGTTGGGATCGCTCGGTGCGAAATCTCTTCTACCGACTCGACCCCGCGCTGTGGGAAAGCACGCGGCACAACCCTAAAGTGTTTCTGCGCCGCGTGGCGCAGTATCGCTTGGAGGAAGCCGCCGCGGACCGGATCTTCATCGAAGAGTACAACCGGGTCTTGTCGGCCTACGACAATTACCATGAAGCGCCGACCAAGGCGCCGTATGAAGCACTGATCGATCCGAAAACGGATTTGATCGCCTACTTCTGCGCCGAGTTCGGATTTCACGAAAGCTTTCAGATCTACTCGGGCGGCTTGGGCATCCTCGCCGGCGACTACTGCAAGGCGGCGAGCGACCTCGGCATCCCGTTCGTGGCCGTCGGCATGCTCTATCGCCAAGGTTACTTCACGCAAACGATCGACGGTCAGGGCAACCAAGTCGCGCACTACCATCCGACGAATTTCATCGATCTTCCGATCACGCCGGCGACCGACGGCGGCGGCGCCGAGCTGCGCGTGCAAATCGAATTGCCGCAACGCCGCGTCACGCTGAAAGTCTGGAAGGCGAAGGCCGGGCGCATCGCGCTGTACCTGCTCGACAGCGACCTGCCGGAAAATTCCGACGCCGATCGCCGCATCACCTATCAGTTGTACGGCGGCGACATCAATACGCGCATGCAGCAGGAGATCGTGCTCGGCATCGGCGGCGTGCGCGCGCTGCGCGCAATCGGACTGACCCCGACCGTCTGGCACATCAACGAAGGCCACGCCGCGTTCATGATTCTCGAGCGCTGCCGCGAACGCGTGGCCGAGGGTCTCGCCTTCGAAGCCGCGCTCGAAGCGGTCGCCTCGAACACGGTATTTACCACGCACACGCCGGTGCCGGCGGGACACGATATTTTCGACCACCAGCTCATGCAGAGCTACTTCAGCGACTACGCCGAGCGACTCGGTATTTCGCTCGAGACCTTTCTCGCGGTCGGATCGGCACCGACCAGCCAAGGTGGGTTCAATCAGACAGCGCTCGCGTTTCGCGGTTCGCGCTTTCGCAACGGCGTGTCGCGCATCCACGGCGGCGTCACCTCGCGCATGTCGGGCTACGTGTGGCCGCAGATTCCGCACGAGGAAAATCCGGTCGGCTACGTCACCAACGGCGTTCACGTACCGACCTTTCTCGCGCGCGAATGGATCAATCTCTTCGACATGCGCTTCGGCAGCGGCTGGCGCAACGAGCTGTTGAATGAAAAGTACTGGGAACAAATCGACGACATTCCGGCGCACAGTTTCTGGAGCCTGCGCCAATCGCTGAAACAGGAAATGCTCCAAGACGTACGTCATCGCGCCGTCCTGCAGTACCGGCGCAACGGCTACAGCGAATCGCTCATCGAACGCTTGACCGAAAATCTTTCCGCGTCGTCGATCGACTCGCTGATCATCGGCTTCGCGCGCCGCTTCGCGACGTACAAGCGCGCGACGCTGGTCTTCTCCGATCCGGCGCGGCTGGCAAGATTGCTGTGCGGCCCGAAACAGCCGGGCATCATCATTTTTGCCGGCAAGGCGCACCCGCATGACATCCCGGCGCAGAATCTAATCAAGCTGATTCACGACTACTCGCTGCGCCCGGAGTTTCAGGGGCGGATTATCCTGCTTGAAGGCTACGACCAAGCGCTCGCGCGCAAGCTCGTCACCGGCGTCGACGTTTGGCTGAACACGCCCGAGTACCCAATGGAAGCAAGCGGCACGTCGGGCCAGAAAGCCGGCATCAACGGTGTCATAAACCTATCGGTGCTCGACGGCTGGTGGGACGAAGGTTACAACGGCGACAACGGGTGGGCGATCACCCCGCACGGTCCCGCGTTCGATCCGGGTTATCGCGACCGCGAAGAAGCGCAGGAACTCATGGACACGCTCGAGAAACAGGTGTTTCCGTTGTACTACGCGCGCAACGGTCACGGCTATTCCGATGGCTGGGTGCGCATGTCAAAGACGTCCATGAAGACGCTGATACCGCGCTTCAATGCGCAGCGCATGGTGATGGACTACGCGCGCCACTACTACGTTTATGCGCGCCGCCAACGCATGGTGATGGCCGGCAACAATCATGCGCGCGCCCAGGAGCTTGCGGGGTGGCGCCGCAAGGTCGATGAAAGTTGGCCGCGCATGCGCTTACGCCGACTGGACCCGCCTCTGGACGAAATCACCGCCGGCCGCACGCTGTCGATTCGCGTCGCCGCCTTCCTCAACGGGCTGACGCCTGATGACGTGTTGGTCGAATGTCTGGTCGGCACCGAATCGGAGAGCGGCGAATTCATCAAACACGACACGCATGTTTTTACACCGAGCGCGCTCGACCCGACCACGCGCGAAACGGAATTTCGCCTCGACCTCAAACCGCGGCTGCCGGGTTTGCAGTACTACCGTATCCGCATCCTTCCGTTCCACCCGTGCCTGAGCAATCGCTTCGAGGCGGGATTCATGCTGTGGTTGTAATCATTCTTTTCCGCAGATGAACGCAGATAAGCAACAACGATGAACGCGGATAGAATTGAAATTTCTTGAAGAATCCGCGTTCATCCCTAGTAAATCATCCGCGTTTATCTGCGGAGGCAGTTGATTCAGGCAGGCGCCCGTAGAGTTCGATAAGCTGCCGCACGCGCGGCGCAAGGTCAGGTGTGACCTGCGGCCACGCGAATTTCCAACCCCAGTTGTCGGTCCCGGTTCCGGGGCGGTTCATGCGATTCCCGGCACCGAGCCCGAGCAAGTCTTGCATCGGCACGATGGCCCAGCGGCCCACCGACATGAGCGCGGCGCGTAGCAGCGCCCAGGGCATCGGTTCGTCGCGATTTGCCAGATACTCGCGCACGCGCCGGCGCTTGTCATCGGATAGCTCATCGAACCAGCCGAGCGTCGTGTCGTTGTCGTGGGTGCCGGTATACACCACGCGGTTCGCTTCGATGTTGTGCAGCAGATAGGGATTCTCCGCGTCGCTCTCGAAAGCGAATTGCAGCACCGACATGCCCGGCAATCCGAACCGATCGCGCAGCGCCTCGACCTCGGGCGTAATGAGGCCGAGATCCTCCGCCACCAAGGGCAACCGTCCAAACTTTTTCAAGAATGTTTCGAACAACGCGGCGCCCGGTGCCGACACCCATTCGCCGTTAATCGCGGTCGGTTCCGATGCCGGAATTTCCCAACAGGCTTCGAATCCACGGAAGTGATCGACCCGCACGAGATCGAAGCGAGACAACTCCGTCGCCAGGCGGCCGACCCACCAACTGAATTTATGCGCGCGCATGAATTCCCAGTCGTAGAGGGGGTTGCCCCAGCGCTGCCCCCCGGCCGAGAAGTAATCCGGCGGCACACCGGCGACGACCCGCGGCTGTCCGAGCGCATCGAGTTTAAAGCGCTGCGGCTCGGCCCACACTTCGGCGCTGTCGTGCGCGACGAAGATCGGCATGTCGCCGAACAGCAAGATCTTGCGCGCCTGTGCTTGCGCCCGCAGCGCGTGCCACTGCGTGCCGGCGGCGAATTGCTGGAACCGCAGTTCGCCGCGGCGCCGGGAGAGCCGGTTCTCGGCCTCGGCCAGCGCCTTGGTTTCGCGATCTCGCAATGCCGTCGGCCATTCCCACCAAGGCTTCTCGCCCTGCTCCTCGCGCAGCGCCCGATAGAGCACGTAGCTTTCGAGCCACGCCGCCTGTTCCGTACAAAAACGATCGAATTCCGCGCGGTCCTGCGCCGGTGCGCGCGATTGCAACCCTGCATGCGCCTGCTGCAACGCGGCGCGGCGTGCCGACACGTCGCCGGCGACCGGCGCCTGTTTCAACCAGCCCCGCTCCACCAACCGACCGAGACTCACCAAACTCGGACTGATCGCATGCACCGACAAACAATGATATGGCGAGCGTTCCGCGTGCGTCGGGCCGAGCGGCAGCATTTGCCACACGGTCAATCCCGCGGCTTGCAGGAAATCCAGAAACGCATCGGCGTCCGCGCCCAGGTCACCGCTTGGCAGCGAGGTCGGGTGCAGCAATACACCGGCGCGGCGCTTGTCTAGTATCGGATTAGCGCTTGGCAAAATTGGCCTGAATCTAGAAGCGCGGGCGTGCTGGCGGCGGGGAAGTGTCGCGCGGGAGCATTGAATTTTGTTGCGAGACCTCTGCTACCCGGTATGTAACGGCTGCTGCCCCAACATCTCCGGCGTCACCAACACCACGCCCTTCGGCGTGACGAAGAACCGCTTGGCATCGTCTTCGACGGATTCGCCGACGACGGTACCCTCCGGCAATCGGCAACCTTGATCGATGACCGCGCGGCGCACGCGACAACTACGTCCGATGGTCACCTCGGGTAATACGACCGCATCCGTCACCGAAGCGTGCGAGTCGACACGTACGCTCGAAAACAGCAACGAATGGCGTACGACCGCACCGCAGACGATGACCCCGCCCGATACCATCGAGTTCACGGCCATGCCGAGCCGGTCCTCTTCATCGTAAATGAACTTCGCCGGCGGGCGCTGTTCCTGATACGTCCAGATCGGCCATTCGTCATCGTATAAGTTCAACTCGGGCACGGCATCGGCGAGTTCAAGATTGGCGAGCCAGAATGCATCGACCGTCCCGACGTCGCGCCAGTACGCGCGCCGACCGGTGGAAGGATCGACGAACCGATAGGCGAACACGCGCGCGTCCTGAATCGCCACCGGGATAATGTCTCTAGCAAAATCGCGCGACGAGTTCGGCGTGCCGACATCGCGCTCCAAACGCTCGAGCAGGAACGGCGCGTTGAACACGTAGATACCCATCGACGCGAGCGCCGTGTCGGGATAGTGCGGCATCGGCTTCGGTTGCTTCGGTTTTTCCTGAAACTCGACGACCTTGCCGTCGTCATCGACTCCCATGATGCCGAGGTCGCTGCCCTCCGCCACCGGCACCTCGATGCAGCCGACGGTGACGTCGGCGTTGCGTTCGACATGACGCGCGAGCAGCGGACCGTAGTCCATTTTGTAGACGTGATCGCCCGCAAGAACCAACACGAAATCCGGATCGTGGTCGCGGATGATGTCGATGTTCTGATACACCGCGTCCGCGGTGCCGATGTACCACGACGGCGGATCGACGCGCTGCTGCGCCGGCCACAACTCCACGAACTCGTTGAATTCGCCGCGCAGGAAACCCCAACCCTTTTGAATGTGCTGAATCAACGAATGCGCCTTGTACTGCGTCAACACACCCATGCGCCGAATGCCCGAGTTGATGCAATTCGACAGCGGAAAATCGATGATGCGAAACTTGCCGCCAAACGGCACCGCCGGCTTGGCGCGCCAGTTGGTCAAATTTTGCAGGCGCGTGCCGCGACCGCCGGCGAGGACCAACGCCAACGTGTTGCGAGTTAAGCGGCTGACGAAACGTTCAGTGTGCGCGTGATTCACGATACGCCCTCGATTCCATCGATTGGTTCAGCGATACTCGCGCGTGACAGATTCGAATCTATCACAACGACGGCGCCATCCGAATAGTTTTTCTCGCAAATCGATATGCAGCGCGTACTCTTCGTCGCTCCGGAAGCGCATCCGCTCGCGAAAACCGGCGGGCTCGGCGATGTTTGCGGCGGTTTGCCGCCGGCGTTGCGCGCGCTCGGCTGCGACGTGCGTTTGCTCATGCCCGCGTATCCGGAAGCGAAACGGTCCGCCGGAACGTTGCGCACCGCCGGAGCGCTGCCGATATTTTTTACGGACACACCCGCGACATTGCTCGAAGGAAATCTCCCGGGCAGCGACGTTCCGCTGTGGCTGATCGATTTTCCGCTTGCCTTCGATCGCGATGGGCACCCGTATCTTACGGCCGACGGTCGGCCGTGGCCCGACAACGCGGCGCGTTTCGCGGTGCTGTGTGCCGCGGCACTCGCGCTCGCGCGCGGCGAAGGCACCGTCGCCTGGCGCCCCGACGTTGTGCATTGCCACGATTGGCAAACAGGGCTGTTGCCGGCGCTGTTGGCGCAAACGCCGGCGCGCCCGGCGACGGTCTTTACCGTGCACAATCTCGCTTATCAGGGATTGTTCGCCCACGACACCTTCAGCCAATTGCGGCTGCCGTCGTCGCTGTGGTCGCCGGACGCGCTCGAGTTTCACGGACAACTTTCGTTTATCAAGGGCGGTCTCGCGTTTGCCGACCGCATCACGACGGTCAGCCCCACGTACGCGCGCGAGATTCAAACGCCGGAATTCGGCTGCGGTTTGGAAGGTTTGCTGCACCATCGCGCCGATCGTCTCAGCGGGATCTTGAACGGTATCGACGACGCGATTTGGAACCCGGAAACCGATCCGCATCTGGCACAAACGTACACGCCCGCGACATTCGATCGGAAGCAAGCCAACAAACGCGCGTTACAGGAACGCGTCGGTCTGCCGCCGGACACGGAGCGCCCGCTATTTGGCGCGATCGGGCGCATGGTCGAACAGAAAGGATTCGATCTGATAGCCGATGCGTGGCCGACGCTCGCGGCACGGCAGGCGCAGCTCGTCGTTCTCGGAAACGGCGAGCGCGGTTACGAAGACGCTTGGCGCGAAATCGCGCGGCGCAATCCGCGACAAGTTTCGGCACAAATCGGCTACGACGAGCGGCTGGCGCATCAGATCGAAGCCGGCGCCGATATGTTCCTGATGCCCTCGCGCTTCGAACCTTGCGGGCTCAATCAGCTGTACAGTTTGCGCTACGGCACCGTGCCGATCGTCCACCGGGTCGGCGGGCTCGCGGACACGGTGGTCGACGCAACCACCGACGCGTTGGCGAACGGCACAGCCACCGGATTCGCCTTCGATGAAGCGAGTCCACGCGCGCTAGCGCGCGCCTCGTTGCGTGCGATTGAGTTATATCGCGACCCGAAAAAGTGGCGTGCGCTCGCGCTCAACGGAATGCACCGGGAATTCGGTTGGCGCGCCGGCGCGCGCGCCTACGCGGCGCTCTACGAGCGCGCGTCGGCGGAGCACAGGAACCGAAGGACCGCGTAAGATCGCCGCGCGCTTTGTTGCATCGCATTCCTTCATTTTTCCGTTTTGACATTTCCCACGCGCGCGGTAGGATGCGCGTATGGTCATGAACGCGAAATTACACGGCAAGACGCTCAAGGAACTGCGCGTTCGCGCGAAAGCACGCGGCCTCAAGGGATACTCGAAGCTGACCAAGGATCAGCTCGCGCGTTTGCTATCGCAAACGGCACCGGCACCATCGACCACGGCAACCACCCGTCGCACCAAGAAGGCGCGTGGTCGCAAGAGCGCCAAGACGGCGCCGACCGCGACCAAACGCGCGAAACCATCGGCGCTACGGCCTCGTCCCCGCGAACAAACCGATTCGACACCGACGCCAGCCGCGCCGCCTTTTTCAACGGTTCCCGGCCCGCAGGTAAGCGCGACCGAACAATGGGTAGAGCAGGCAAAATACGCGTTGCGCCCAAACGGCCGCGCACCGTCCGAGTCGACTGCCGATCTCGGCGAGGATATCGATCGACTGCCGCCGCTCAATGAACCCGTGGTCTGCTTGTTGTCGCAGAAGCCTGGCGTGCTTCATGCTTACTGGGTGTTGCCGGCGGACGATGCGGGCGAACGCAACGACTACAAGTTGCGCCTCTGTCGCGCCGGCGAGGTGGCCGTCGAAATTTTCGAGGAAGTCGCGGTGCGGGCGCGCGTCGGCAGTTGGTACTTTCATGTTGCCGCCGCAAACGATGTGCAAGTGCAACTCGGTTACTACCAGGATGGCCGGTTCGTGACCGCGCGCGGCCGCAGCGTCGCCCGGTTGCCGAGCCTGTACGCCTCGACGCGCACCGACGAACGATGGTGGATCAGCGACGCGGATTTCATGCGCATGTACCTGCGCGCCGGCGGCTTCGCCACGGCCGGCCGCTTCGGCTGGAACGCGTCGATCGCCAGCCCCGGCGGCGCGCAGGCGCCCGGCGAACACCTCGCCTGGCCGGGCGGCGTTGGCGGCTCGCAAAGTTAGCGCCTCACACCCGGCACGGCGCTTCCATCGCGGAAGGCGTCATGCGTGAAGATATTCGACGAGCGCTTAAAGAATCTTGAACCCTAAAGGCTACCTCGCCCTCATCCTGCACGCCCACTTACCGTTCGTGCGGCACCCGGAGCACGAACGCTTTCTCGAAGAAGACTGGTTCTTCGAGGCACTGACCGAAACCTATCTACCGCTGCTCGACGTGTTCGAAGAACTGGCGCGCGGCGGTATTCACTTTCGCGTCACCCTTTCGCTCACGCCGCCGCTGCTGTCGATGATGACCGACCCGCTGTTGCAGCAGCGCTACGTGCGCTATCTCGACGAACGTCTAAAGGCGCTGGAAGGCGAACGCGCGCGCACCGCGCACGATTCGTACTTTCATCCCGTGGTGCAGTTCTACACGCAACGCTACGAACATTTGCGCCGGCGCTTCGTCGAACACGATCGACTCGACGTGACGCGCGCGTTTCGCCGTCTGATGGAATCGGGGCAGCTCGAAATTCTCACCTGCGCGGCGACCCACGGCTATCTACCCATACTCGCGGTCGATCCCGAAAGCGTCTACGCACAGCTATCGATGGCGGTGCGCACGCACGAGCGCATCCTCGGCCGGCGGCCGCGCGGCATCTGGCTGCCGGAATGCGGCTACATACCGGGCATCGATCGGATCCTCAACGAATTCGGAATCGAGTTTTTCATTCTCGATTCACACGGCGTCTTGAACGCCGACCCACGGCCCAAGTACGGCTTACACCGGCCGATCCGCACACCCGGAGGCCCGGCCGCGTTCGGGCGCGATTTCGAATCGTCCAAGCAAGTGTGGGCCGCCGAAGAAGGTTACCCGGGCGATCCGGTGTATCGCGACTTCTACCGCGATGCCGGCTTCGACGTACACCAATCGCACATCGAGGCGTTGCATCACGCCGGCGTGCCGACGTTCACCGGACTCAAGTACCACCGCATCACCGGCAAGACCGATTGGAAGGAACCGTACCATCCCGGCTGGGCGCGCGAGCAGGCGGCGGTGCACGCCGGACATTTTATGTTCAATCGCCAAAAGCAAGTGGAATGGCTCGCTGGCATGATCGACCGTCCGCCGATTATCGTCGCGCCGTACGACGCCGAACTGCTCGGCCACTGGTGGTTCGAGGGACCGCAATGGATCGACTTCCTACTGCGCAAAATCGCCTTCGATCAATCCGACGTGAAGACGATTCTGCCGTCGGAATATCTCGATCGCTCCGGCGATCTGCAACCGGCGAACCCGCCCGAATGCAGCTGGGGCGCTGGCGGGTTTCACGAGGTGTGGCTGAACGGAAGCAACGATTGGATGTATCCCTACCTGCACGCCGCCGCCGAGCGCATGAGCGCTCTGGTGCGCCGCTTCCAGCACGCCGACGGCCAATTGCGCTGGGCGCTCGACCAAGCCGCGCGCGAACTGCTGCTCGCGCAGTCGAGCGACTGGGCGTTCATCATGAAAACCGGCACCAGCGTCGATTACGCCGTGCGCCGCTTCAAAACGCACCTCCATCGATTCCAGCGGCTCGCGAACATGATCGAATTCGACGGGTATGACGACGGCTATCTGCATCAAGTGGCCTGGCGCGATTCGATCTTTCCGGATATGGACTACCGAATTTTTCAAACGCGACCGCATCTCTAGCTGCTTCGCGTCGTTCGGCTTCCGGTCGTAGCCGAGGAAACGAATCGGCGCCTTATGCTCGGCGATCAAACGACGGGCGTCATCGTCATCACGCTCAGTCGCCTTCGGCGGGCAAAAAAGTTCAGCGCATCCCCAAAACCCGGCGGCAATTGTCCATGGCGAACGGCCGATTTGGCCGCATGACCTCTCAGCGGGTTTTCTCTACAATCCGAGGAATTTCCGCGCGACGACGAGCCGCGGATTGCCAATCGAGTGGTTCATCCGATATTGCCGAGCATGACAAGCATCGAGGTTAAGGTACTCGTCGGGACCGCCACCGTCGCTTTTATCTACGCGCTGTTTCTTGACGTTCGCAAGCAAAAGCGAATTCGGTTGCTCGTCGCACGCTTGAAAGAAAAAGAAAGCAACACATGGCAAACCTTGCCATGGTTACATCGCGCCATGCCGCGCGTCGGACTGAAGGTTCTCTTTCAGGCGGCGCGCATTCACAACGCGGAATCGATGGATTCGTACCGCCGCTTGCAGGTTGTCGAACGCCGGCAAATGATCGCGTTGGTCATCGGCGCTTGCGCGATCGTGATCGTGCTGAGCGGTACGCGCTATTGGGGGTGGAATTGGTAGGTCGGCCCCGAGCCTACGCCGGCGCGTGGCACACGGCTTCGATGTTGTGGCCGTCGGGATCGACAACAAAAGCGCCGAAGTAGTTGGGATGATACATCGTGCGAACCCCCGGCGGTCCGTTGTCCTTGGCCCCGGCCTTTAGCGCCGCGGCGTGGAATTCGCGCACGCTCGTGCGGTTGTCGCTTCGAAACGCGACATGCACGCGCGGCGTGGTTTGTTTCGCGCCGTGAATCCAGAACTCCGGTTTGCCGCGGACACCGAAACCCGCCGAACCTTGAACTTCCATGATCAGCTCGTAGCCGAGCGGCGCGAGCGCCGACGTATAGAAGGTCTTGCTCATTTCCAGATCTCGAACCCCTATTCCGATGTGATCGATCATCTGCGCGCTCCTTCGAAAATCATGATGGCGGATCGGCGCGGCCCTACGGAGCCCTTGCCGGTTCACACCTTTTCTACGTAACGGCGGCGTGCCTCATCGGCGGGAACGCCCGCCGTGTTCTATCATTTCTTCGGCGTATAGCCGAACTTTTGGCCGCCGACGCTCGCCTCGTACATCAACCCGCCTTTCGCCACGGTGAAAATCGCCATGCCGCGGTGATAGCTGCCTTTGGTCTTGGCGTCGTGTTTTCCGCCGCTCGCGCCGGCGGAAGAACCGGTGGTGGTCGCCTGCGCCGAGGCACCGGCGGTGATGGCGACGGCGGTCGCCTGCGCGCCGAACTCGAAGTTCCCGCCGATAAATTCGTTGAACGCGCGCTTATCCTCGAAGAAGATGATTTGGCTGAACGCCTGGCCGCCCAACTGAAAGCCAACCGTAATCTGCGTCATCGAGGTATCGCCCACGTACTTGCCGCCGGCGTACACCCGGCCCGATCCGTGCGCGCCGCCGATGCCGATGCCGCCTTTGCCGATGGTCGGAAACACGGCGTAGCCGTAGGATTTCTTAAAGAACTGGCCGCTCTCACCGGCCGCGCGAAATACCTTGATCGTATCCGCGTAGTCATCGGCGCGGGCTTGTGCGATCGGGAAAATCAACAGCAACAAGAAGAGAAGAGAGCGCCGGCGTACATACATGGTCATGCCTCCATCGATGAAGCGATGCGACGTGCGAAATAGCGGAATAACCGAGCGCGGAGAATAGTTGATTGTCCTATCGTCAACAACTCTTGCAAAAACGATCGGAACTCCTGAGTTTATATAGGTACGCGAAAAGGACTAAGCAGTTCGCAATTCTTGCCGAACGTCCTTAAAACGAGCGCGGGTGGACTTCCGATAACTTCGCGCGGCGTTACATCGTCGCTCGCTGTCCCGCAGTTCCGATTCTCGGCACACTCACGGGCCGCTCGCCGAAGAACGCATCGCCCACCTTGGAGATTGACACGTCGACGCCGTAGAGCATGTGCAGCGCGGCGGGTATTAGTACTTCTTGCGGCGGGCCGAGGGCGGCGAGCGTGCCGTTGTGCAGCAGCGCAACGCGGTGCGCGAGGAGAAAGGCTTGGTCGGGATCGTGCGTCGAGAGCAGCACGCCGATGCCGGCGCGTGCGAGTTCGCCGACTCGCTCGAGTACCTTTACCTGATTACCGAAGTCGAGACTGGCGGTCGGTTCGTCCATTACCATGAGCGGCGCGGCTTGCGCGAGTGCACGAGCGAGCAGCGTGAGTTGGCGTTCGCCGCCGGAAATCTGCGTGTACACCGAATCGGCGAGATGCGCGAGACCAAGACGCGCGAGCGCGTCTTGCGCGGCTTCGTGATCGGCATGCGACGGGCTCGCGAACGGCGCAAGGTGCGCGGTGCGGCCCATCAACACGACGTCGCGCACGGTGAACGGAAGTAGCCGGTGTGCACTTGCGGCACGTAGGCGATGCGCCGCGCGATTTCGCGCCGCGGCAGCGCGGTGAGATCGTCGCCGCCGAGACGAACTTGCCCACCTTGTGCCGGCAGCAACCCGAGTAATGTGCGAAACAGCGTCGTCTTGCCGCCGCCGTTCGGACCGAGCAGGCACACCACCTCCCCCGCCTCCAACGACA
>DASWLD010000210.1:0-5133 GCA_036396275.1 Burkholderiales bacterium | reverse complement strand
CATCGGCAAGCGCTGGACACGCATGCCGGTGCGCGTTTCGATTTCGTCGAACAGCGCCGCCAGACGCGTTTCATCCGCCGCCACGGCCACGAACCACAGATTCAGCGGATTCTCGCGCTCGTAATTGTGATTCACTTCCGGATACGCGCTCACCAGCGCCGCCACGTCCTCCAGCCTCTTCGCCGGAACCGCCATCGCCGCCAACGCGCTCGCACCGAGCGTGCGCGGTTTCACCACCACGCCGACGCGACTGACGACACCCTGCCCCTGTAGCCGTTCGAGCGTCGACAACACCGTCGTCTCGTCCGTGCCCAACGCGCGCGCGATGTCGGCGTACGGCGTCGCGGAAAGCGGAAAACCGCGCTGGTACGCATCGAGCAACCGCCGTTCGAGTTCCGTCAACACCGCGCCGGTTTCCGCATCCGCGTTCATTGACCGATCCGGTTCGCCCGCGCGCTGAAAAAGATGCCGCTCGGCTTCTCCGCCGGTATCGACTCACGCAGCGCGAACGTCGCGGTATCGTAGACGTCCACGCGATTCTCGTCGCGCACCGACACCCAGCACGCTTCGCCGCGAGGCGTGAACTCCATATGCAATACGCCCTTGCCGGGCTTGAGCGTGTGTATCACTTGACGCGTCAATACGTCGATCACTTGCACTTTGTCATTGTCGGGCGGCGCGAAATTCACCCACAGCTGGCGACCGTCCGGCCGGGCGATGACGAACACGGGCTGGCCCGCGACCGGAATGCGCGCCGCCTCGCGCCAGTCGCGCATGTCGATCACCAGCACCGCGTGGCGGCCGACCGCCGGCACGTAGGCTCTGTCGTTACCGAGCGCCCAGTAGTCAAGGTGCGGCATTTTATAGATGGGGAGCTTTTCCTCGCCGCGACCGTAGCGCGGCAAGATTCGGCGCACGCCGGCATCGAGATTCCACAGATCGAGCAGCGCCAAACCGTCTTCGCCGAACAGACCGGCGATGTAGTAGCGGCCGTCCGGCGTGACCGTGCCGTCGTACGGCTGCTTGCCGATGTCGCGAAACCGCTGGATCGACGGCCGCAGCGGATTAGTAAGGTCGGCGACCCAGATCTCGCCGGCGTCGTAGAGAGAGAACACGAACCGTTGCCCGGGCGCGTCGACCAATCCGACCACTTTGGAGCGGCGTCCGTCGTTTCCGTAGGTTGCGGGAATATCGGCGACGGGCTCGAGCGTCGCGGCGTCGAATACGCGCACGCCGCCCGGTTGATAGTTCGACACGGCGATCAGCCGCCCGTCCTGCGATATCGCGCCGCCAATGGCGTTACCGGCTTGGACAACGCGTTTGTCGATCCGCGCTTGCAATACGTCCACCTTGCTCAAACCGCCATCGCGGCCGAACACATAGGCATAGCGCTGATCGCGCGAATACACCACGGACGCGTGGGAAAGATCGCCGAGCCCGCTAATCCGCGACAGCACGCGCGGCCGCGTCGTTGTGACTACTTGGATTTGTCCGCTGGCGCGCTCGATGACGACGCCGAGATCACCGGTACCGCGCGGGACCGTCGCGCACCCGGTTAATGCGACCACGGCGATGGGAACGATCAACTTACCGCGCATCGGTGATTCCCATCTTCAAGCGCCGGGTTAGCCATTGCGCCTCCGCGTCCGAAAGGAACGGGCGCCACGGTGCCATCGGCGTCCCGGCGCGGCCGTTCATTATGGTGGCGCGCAACATGTCAGTCGACTTATTCGCCAACGCTTGCGGCGTTAGGGGCGGCCCGAGGCCGCCCTTTAACGTCATGCCGTGGCAGGAACCGCAATCTTCGCGCAGCAGCTCGATGATTTCGCGCTGGCGCGCTTTGGAAGGCGCCGTGTCAGCCGTAAAAACCGGCGATGCCACGAACCAAACACTCAAGACGAACGTCGTGCCGGCAAACGTCTTCCACATCCCGCGCGCCTCGCAAAGACACTAGTCCGTCGCGCCGCTTTCCATCGCTCCCCGAGACGCTACTTCAGCGTGCTCAACATATACTCGATGGATTCCTTAATCTCTTTATCGCTCGCGTTCTGGCCGGCGCGCGGCGGCATGGCGTTCTTGCCCTTGACGACGCTCTGGATGAGCGCCGCTTCGCCGGCTTTCACGCGCGGTGCCCACGCTGCCTTGTCGCCGAGCTTGGGCGCACCGGCGACACCGGCGGCGTGACAAGCCGCGCATTTCGCGTCGTACACGGCCTTTCCATTCGCGAACGCCGGTGCGCTAACCGCGATACCGAACGCACCGCACACCACCAGTAGCACTCGAAACATTTGCGATCTCCTGTGACTGTTTGTTAGTAGACATCATGCTGTGTGTTGTACACGTTGAACTTGCCGGTCGGTGTGATCAATCGCGGATCCTTGATGACCGCCTTCAGCTTCAGCGTCTTGTCGTCGACCACGACCACGGCCGATTCCTGGTTCTTCGCGTTCCAAACCGAGAACCAGACTTCGTCGCCGGCCTTGTTGTATTCCGGCTGCACCACGCGTTTCGCGCCCTCGCCGCGAATCTCGGCCCACTCGGCGATCGGCAAAATCTTGCTTCCGCCCTGCAAGTTACCGATGCTGAACACGGCTACCGACTGGCTGATCTTCGCGTCCGGATGCAACGGTGTGTCGACGTAGAGATTCTTGGATTTCGGATGCGTCTTAATAAAGAGCGACCCGCCGCCCTGGCCGCGCAGCACTTCCACGACTTTCCACGCATACTGCGGGTAACGCTTCGGATCGGTGCCGATCAGCGTCACGTCATCCGCGCCCAAGTGGCTGGTCGCCCACACCGGACCGTATTTCGGATGCACGAAGTTGGCGCCGCGCCCCGGGTGCGGGATCTTGCCGACATCGATCAGCGCGGTCAGTTTGTTGTCCTTCGAGTCGACCACGGCGATCTTGTGCGACTGGTTGGCCGCCGTCAGAAAATAGCGCTTGGTCGCGTCCCAGCCACCGTCGTGCAAGAACCGCGCGGCGCCGATCTCGGTGACACGCAGATTGTCGATATCCTTGTAATTCACCAGCAGGATTTTCCCGGTTTCCTTCACGTTCACGATGAATTCCGGATTCTGGTGCGACGCGACGATCGCCGCCACGCGCGGTTCCGGGTGGTACTCCTGGGTATCGACCGTCATGCCGCGGGTTGCCACGATCTTGAGCGGTTCGAGCGTATCGCCGTTCATGATCACGAACTGAGGCGGCCAGTAGCTTCCGGCGATGGCGAACTTATCCTCGAAGCCCTTGTATTTGGAGGTTTCGACCGAACGCGCTTCAAGACCGACCTTGATCTCGGCGACGTTGTCCGGTTTCTCCATCCACAAATCGATCATGTTGACCTTGGCGTCGCGCCCGATCACGTACAAATAGCGCCCGGATGCCGACAGCCGGGAGATGTGCACCGCGTACCCGGTCTTGACGATGTTGATGATCTTCTTGGTATCGCCGTCGATCAGCGCCACCTCGCCGCTGTCGCGCAACGTGGTCGAGAAGATGTTGTCGATGTTGTACTTGTTCATCTTCTTCTTCGGGCGCTGCTGCGGCGGCACCGATACCTTCCAGCTCGCTTTCATTTCCTTGAGCCCGTATTCCGGGGGGGTCGGCGGCGTTTGTTGGACGTAACGCGCCATCAAATCGACTTCTTCGTTCGTCATCTCCCCGGAGGTACCCCAGTTCGGCATGCCGGCCGGCGAGCCGTAGTTGATGAATACCTTCAAGTAGTCGGTGCCTTTCGTCAGGGTAATGTCCGGCGTCAACGGCTTGCCGGTTGCGCCTTTGCGCAGCACGCCGTGGCAGCCGGCACAGCGTTCGAAGTAAATCCGCTGGCCTTTATCGAATTCGGCTTTCGTCATGGTCGGCGCTTTGGGATTGATGTCCCGATGCATTTCGACCTGGCCGAGCGGCGAAGAACCCGCCTGGTATCGCGTCTCGGCTTCGGTGACACCCGGTTTTACTTCTTTGTCGTCGGCAGCGAAGCCCGAACCTGCCAATACCACCGGGAGGACAACGCCGATAGTGCAGGCGGCAAGTCTGGTCGTGTTCAGCATCATCGAGAGTGCGCTCCTAGTCAGTTGAGGTCGAACGACGATTCAAAAATCGTCCACCCCGAGGAACGCGAGTTGACGATAGTATCAGACGTATTGCTGTTATCAGTTGAACAGGAGAGTAGCCACGGCATGCCGGTTCCTCCTTGATCCAAGTCAATTTCTCGATAACGCTCGGTAGTTTGCGCGAGGTCACGTGGCGACTGAACGAACGTCGCGTCGCCTCGCTGGTGCCCGGGGCCGGACTCGAACCGGCACGGAGGTTATCCTCCAACGGATTTTAAGTCCGTTGCGTCTACCGATTCCGCCACCCGGGCAGCTACGGGGAACACGGAGAGTCTAAAGGTTTGAGAGGCGGGAAAGAAGGAATAGGCGCCTGAAAGCGGAATCGATCGGCGCTCGATAGCGCCGATCGATCCGAAGACTTTGATGCTACGGTTGCAACTGCCCGCGCACCTCGCCGGGTTTATGCGCGTCGCTGTGGACGTTGACATACAAATGGCCTCCCTTGTACGCGGCGAATTGGGCTTCGGTAAATTTCGCGCCCGCCGGCACCTCAAACTTGTTCGCGCCCTTCTTCGTGAGCGGAATCACGACCGGACCGTTCATGCCCGTAGGGCCTTGGTGAATATGCGCTGCGGTCGGCACCATTCCCGACACGGTGACTTCACCGCTCACCGATCGGTCGGCACCTACCTTGATACTGGCGAGGCCCGACGCTTTCGTGGAAACCGGCGGCGATTCGTTGGCGCCGCTCAGCTCCACCTTACCCATCATTTGTTGATACGTGGCACAACCGGCCGACATTGCCACAAAAACCAACACCGCCGCACCGAGGGAAATCCGTGAACCAACTCGACTGGCACTCATCTGCGCCTCCTTGTGGATTGTTGAATTGACTAGGCAGTAGTGTAAGTCGGTAAACGAACCTTGTAACCAACTACGTAACACAATATCCCTATCGCGCGCATGACAAACGCGCGCGAACGGGCTGCGCGTCGCTAGCTCAGGACTGCTCACTCGAACTTGGTTTCCGGAAAATGGAGGCTGGGGTCGGAATCGAACCGGCGTACACGGCTTTGCAG
>DASWLD010000209.1:0-40343 GCA_036396275.1 Burkholderiales bacterium | reverse complement strand
CGTGATGAAGGTTTCGATTGTCGGCACCGGCTATGTAGGCCTCGTGACCGGCGCATGCTTCGCCGAGGTGGGTCACGACGTGGTGTGTGTCGACGTCGACCGTGCCAAGGTGGACAAGATCAACCGCGGCGAAGCGCCGATTCATGAAGCGGGATTGGCGGCATTGTTGCAGCGCCACGTGAACCGCCGGTTGCGTGCGACGACGGACTTTGGCCGTGCGGTTCAGGGAAGTGACGCCACATTTATCGCCGTCGGGACGCCGTTCGACGGCGAACGCATTGATCTACGCTACGTCCGTCAGGCGGCGCGGGATATCGGTATCGCGCTGCGCGACAAGCGCGAGTATCACGTCGTCGCGGTGAAAAGCACGGTAGTGCCTGGAACAACAGATGACGTCGTGCGGCCGATACTCGAAGAGGCGTCGGATCGATCCGCGGGCAAGGATTTCGGTGTGGCGATGAATCCGGAGTTTCTTACCGAGGGTGTCGCTATCAGTGACTGTATGGAACCGGACCGGATCGTGATTGGAGGAATCGACGATCGCACCGTGGATGTCTTGTCCCGGCTGTACGCGACATTTCGCGACGTTCCGGTCATTCGTACCAACAACAAGACCGCCGAAATGATCAAGTACACGTCGAATGCGGTTTTGGCGACGTTGATTTCGTTCTCGAACGAAATAGGGAACCTTTGTGCGCGAGTCGGCGGCGTTGATATGGCCGACGTCATGCATGGGGTGCATTCGGCGCGGTACTTCACGAGTCCCCAGGAAGACGGTACCAGCGTGGTGGCGCCGATTACGTCGTTTCTGTATGCGGGTTGCGGTTTCGGCGGAAGCTGTTTGCCCAAAGACGTGATGGCACTGGTGGCTTTCGGCGAAGCGGCGGGTCAACCGATGCCGCTGCTCGATACCGTAATCAAGATAAATCTAAAGCAGCCGCAAAAGATCATCGAAATACTCGAACGTAACTTTTCGTCGCTGGACGGTCGGAAGGTGTGTATTCTGGGGCTGGCGTTCAAGCCCGATACGAGCGACGTGCGCGAATCTCCCGCGATCCCGATTGCGCGTGAACTCATAGCCCGCGGTGCGGTCGTTTCGGCGTTCGATCCGGTGGCGATCGATTCCGCCAAAGCGGTTCTGCAGACCGGGCACATTCGATTTGTCGACAATCTGGAAGCGGCGCTTCGGGACGTCGACGCGGCGGTCTTGGTGACGAGCTGGGATGTTTTCCGCCAACTTCCCGAAATGACGCGTCGGATGAATCCGGCGCCGCTCATCGTCGATGGACGTCGCATGCTGGACAAGCATCAGTTCGCGCGCTACGCCGGTATCGGGATGTAGCCGTAGGGGTGGGGACACCCTCTCGCCGTGGCCGCTTGGCAGTGTTGTGCCGAGCACGCTCCAGTGTCCGGACGTTGCGGGCGCATGACGATCAATGTGCAATCAAGGCGCGCGCCGGAATCGGCGCGAACGTGGGGCGGATATATTCGTACGACGCTGGATGAGCTCGGTAGCGACGCGCCAATGCGGATGTGGAACGGCTTGAAAGTGCTGGTGACCGGGGCCAGAGGGTTTTTCGGATCGCATGCGGTTACGCGGGCTAAGGAGTACGGTGCACAAGTCTATGCGCTCGCGCGCCAAGCCGACTCCGGCGACCGCGAAGTTCGCTGGCTCAGCGGCGATTTGACCGATCCGAAGGCCGTCTTGGCATTGGTCGATCAAGTACGACCCGATGTCGTTTTTCACCTTGCGGGGCAGACGATCGGTGCGCCCGGCAAGGAGTTCGTGCTGCCTTCATTCCGCAACAACCTCGCCGCAACCGTCAATGTCTTGTTGGCCCTGGCCGAGGTCGGTTGTCGGCGCGTCGTCGTAACCGGTTCGGGCGAAGAACCCAGATCCGAAAACGGCGAGGTTGTCGCGATTTCCCCCTATGGCGCCTCGAAGGGGGCCGAGGTCATTTACGCACGCATGTTT
The DNA here is from genome assembly GCA_036396275.1 of Burkholderiales bacterium. Classification (GTDB taxonomy): domain Bacteria; phylum Pseudomonadota; class Gammaproteobacteria; order Acidiferrobacterales; family Sulfurifustaceae; genus JACQFZ01. The sequence continues at coordinate 38,368 of DASWLD010000209.1, read as the reverse complement.
CATGCGCTGTACCGGTTGCCGGTGGTGATTGTTCGGCCCTTCATCACGTACGGTCCGCGCCAGCGGCCGAGCAAACTCGTTCCATCCCTGACCCTTTCCCTAATCCGCGGCGAGTCACCGACCGTCAGCCAGCCGGATCGCGAAGCGGATTGGATATACATCGACGATGTTATCGACGGAATCGTGGCGGCGGGTGAAGTCCCCGGCGCCGAGGGCGGTACCATCGAGCTCGGATCCGGCGATTTGGTGTCGATCCGTGAGATTGCCGAGCAACTGCGTCAGATAATCGATGGCAACGCTGCGGTTCGCTACGTAAAGTCCGAGCGATCCGTCGGTATGCATGGCCGGCATGCCGAGCTCGAAATAGCCCGGCGACTTCTGGATTGGCATCCAAAGACGTCGCTGCACCAGGGCTTGGTGCAAACCGTCGCGTGGTATCGGTCCAGACTGGACAGTTGCCCGGAATAGCCGCACCGCGGTCGTCGCAGGTATCGCGAATCGCAACCGCGCCTTTTTATCGAGATACCGATCTCGCTTGACGAGCGCGCGACAGATCGGTGCGTAGCCGCTAGAATTTCGCCGTTAGTATCGACGAGGTGGAGGCGACGGTCTCCGCCGACGATTGAGCGAGGAAACAAGGAATGCAACGAGTGGTTTCGAGCACGCAAGCGGAGATCTCCGTTCCCTTGCTGGATCTCAAGGCGCAGTACCAATCGCTCCGGCAGGAAGTGCTGGATGAGATTGCCCGCGTTTGTGCGAGCCAACAATTTATCCTCGGCCCGACGGTAAGACAGTTCGAGGCCGCGATTGCCGACTATTCGCAGTGTCGCCACGGAGTCGGCGTGTCATCCGGTACCGATGCTTTGTTGGATGCGTTAATGGCGCTCGACGTGAAAGCGGGAGACGAGGTTATTACCACTCCGTTCACTTTCTTTGCGACGGCCGGAGTAGTGGCGCGGCTCGGTGCGCGCCCGCTGTTCTGCGATATCGATCCGATCTCTTACAACATCGCGCCGGAACAGGTGGCAAGATTGATCGAGACGCGCTGCGCGATGCGCGACGGCAAACTGGTGAATCGCGACACCGGCGGTACGGTCAAGGTCCTTTTGCCGGTTCACCTGTTCGGCCAGATGGCGGACATGAACGCGTTGGCGCAGATCGCGCGCGAACACGGACTGCATGTCGTCGAAGACGCGGCCCAAGCGATCGGTTCGGAATATCACGGGCGGCGCGCCGGCAGCATCGGCGATATCGGCTGCTTCTCGTTCTTTCCGAGCAAGAACCTGGGTGCGTTCGGCGATGCCGGGATGTGCACGACCAACAGTGCGCCGTTGGCGAAGCGACTGGAGATACTTCGAGTGCACGGCGGCGAGCCGAAGTATCACCATGCCGAGATCGGCGGGAATTTTCGGATCGACGAGTTGCAGGCGGCGGTGCTGCTGGTAAAGCTCAAGCATTTGGAAAGCTGGACCAAGGCGCGTCAGAGGAACGCTCGATACTACGACGCGGCATTCGCGCAAGCGGGACTCGGCCAACATGTGCTCACGCCGGTTGCGCTACCCGGCTACCGTCACATCTACAATCAGTACGTCATCCGCGTTCGGCGGCGCGACGAATTGCGCCGGCACTTGGCTGCCGCGCGCATTGGCGCCGAGATCTATTACCCGATCCCATTGCACACGCAAAAGTGCTTTGCCTATCTCGGCTATCGCTCCGACGAGTTTCCGGAGTCGGTGCGTGCGACCGACGAAGTTCTGGCGATACCGATCTATCCCGAGCTGACCGAGGTGCAATTGCGGTACGTGGTCGACACGGTGGTGCGTTTTTACCGTTAGTGCGCGCGGACCCGCGCCGCGCGAACAGACCCCTGGACCCGTGCGCGCGAGCCTTCGGCTACAATCGCCAAACATTCACGCCGGCGGCGCGCAATTTCGCGGCGTCGAACTGGGATTTTACGTCGCTGAAGCAGCCGCGCGGCACCAATTTTCGCGCGAAGTCGGCGGTATCGCGCGACAAGAATTGCCGGTGCGCGACGGTGGCGACGATGGCATCGGCGATCGGCAGGTCGTCCCAGCGAACCAAGTCGACGCCGTACTCGTGGCGGGCGTCGTCCGCGGCCGCCACGGGATCGTGGACATAGACATCGGCGCCGTAATTGCGCAGTTCGTTGATCACGTCGATCGAGCGCGAGTTGCGCAGATCCGGGACATTTTCCTTGAAGGTCAACCCGAGGACGCTGACCTTGGCGCCTTTGATCTGACTGCCGTTTCGAATCATTTGCTTGATCGTTTGTTCCGCGACAAACTTGCCCATGTTGTCGTTGATGCGTCGGCCGGCAAGGATGACCTCGGGGTGGTAGCCGATCTTTTCGGCCTTGTGCGTGAGGTAGTACGGATCGACTCCGATGCAATGACCGCCCACGAGTCCGGGACGAAACGGCAGAAAATTCCACTTCGTGCCGGCGGCCTGCAGCACTTCGAGCGTATCGATCCCGAGCTTACTGAAAATCAACGCGAGCTCGTTCATTAGCGCGATGTTGAGGTCGCGCTGGGTGTTTTCGATAACCTTTGCCGCCTCCGCCACCATGATGCTGGTCGCCCGGTGCACGCCGGCGGTGACCACCGCGCCGTAGAGTTCGGCGACGGCATCGAGCGTCTTCGGCGTGTCGCCGGACACGACCTTAACGATGCGCGTGAGCGTATGTTCCTTGTCGCCGGGATTGATGCGTTCGGGCGAGTAGCCGACAAAGAAATCCTTCTTCCATTTCTTGCCGGAGTATTTTTCCAGCACCGGAATGCACACTTCCTCGGTGGCGCCGGGGTAGACCGTCGATTCGTAGACCACGAGCGCGCCCTGCTTCATGTGGCGCCCGACGGTTTCGCTGGCGCCGATGAGCGGGCCGAAGTCCGGCAAACGCGCGTCGTCGATCGGGGTGGGGACCGCGACGATGATGAAATCGGCGCTCGCCAGCGCGGCGGCATCCGTGGTTGTCGTAAGCAGGGTCGCGGCGCGGAGCTCGTCCGAGGATACTTCGCCGGTCGGATCGACGTATCGGCGGTACTGCTTGACCTTCTCTTCGCTCAGATCGAAGCCGATGGTCTTGTACTTCTTTCCAAACTCGACAGCCAACGGCAGACCGACATAGCCAAGTCCGACGACACCGACGGTAGTCATGCAAATCTCCGAATGAAACGCGCCTTAAGGGAAGTCTAGTAGGTCGTCATGCTCAACGCGCGACCCGGCGAAACGCGCATACCGGTTCTTGTTGAGTTATACATTGTGAAATGACTTTTCCCAATATTAGGAGATACTATCCGTAGGGTCAAAGCAAAATCGCGCGAAAGCGGCACAGGCGAATCGACTATGCATATTTTAGTCACCGGCGGCGCCGGATTTATCGGGTCGCATCTCGTGGAGCGATTGGTCCGGGAGGGACAACGGGTGCGAGTGCTCGACAACCTATCGAGCGGGAGGCGGGCAAACTTGGCCGGGGTGAGCGGTGTTGAGTTCATCGAGGGCGATATCCGTGATGCCTCGACGGTGCGCACGAGGATGAACGGAATCGATGCTATCTATCACTTGGCCGCCGTTGCCTCGGTTCAGGCCAGCATCGATGATCCATTGGGTGCGCACGGCTCAAATTTCACCGGAACGCTGAATCTACTGGAGGCGGCTCGCCGGCAAGGGGTGCGGCGCATGATTTACGCGAGTTCCGCCGCCGTCTACGGCGATACGAACGACTTGCCGGTATCGGAAAAGACGCTCACCCATCCACTTTCGCCGTACGCGGCGGACAAACTCGCGGGCGAACACTATCTAAATTTCTACGCGGCGAAGCACGGGATCGCGACGACGGCGTTTCGCTTCTTCAACATCTACGGTCCACGCCAGGATGCGTCGTCGCCGTACTCGGGTGTCATCAGCATTTTCGTGGAACGCGCTCAAAGAGGGCAGGGCGTCGTCGTCTTCGGCGACGGCCGCCAGACGCGCGACTTCGTGTTCGTGCGCGACTTGGTGGATGTGCTGACAGGTGCACTGTCGAGAGAAAAGACGTTCGGCGCGGTACTCAACGTCGGGCGGGGTGTCGAGTGTTCGCTATTGGATTTGCTCGGAACCCTGGAGCGTCTCGTGGGTCGTTCGGTGCCGCGTCAACACGAACCGGCGCGCGTCGGTGATATCCTACGCTCGCGCGCGGACGTCAGCCGGCTTGAAGCCATGTTGAACTACGTTCCCTCGACCGCGATAGAAGTCGGTCTCGCGGAGCTGCTGAACAGCCAGACGACGCGCGCGAAGTGAGCGCGGCTTGACCCAACCGAAATCACACCGTAGAGTACCCGCCCTTTGAAACGACGCCGGCGCCGTTTTGGCGCGCGCGAAAATATTTGGGGCCATAGCTCAGCTGGGAGAGCGCTTGCATGGCATGCAAGAGGTCGCCGGTTCGATCCCGGCTGGCTCCACCATGCACGAACCAGAGACGCAACGCGACAAGCGGGAGTGGAACGTCAAGTTGTAATTTCTGGCCAATCGATTGTCCCCATCGTCTAGAGGCCTAGGACATCGCCCTTTCACGGCGGTAACCGGGGTTCGAATCCCCGTGGGGACGCCACTCCATATTTGGGAACAAAAAAGGGCCGCCGAACTTCGGCGGCCCTGGACTAATTACGACAGCGGATCTTGTTATTTGCCGATCACGTCGCCGATCAGCTTGTACGTCTTGCCATCAAATTCCGTTAGACGAATGGCTTCGATCGGGGCGTAGTCCGTCGGGCTGGTGTTGATCTTGACACCCGGTAACAGTAACGGGGCGCTGAAGTTCTTCAAGTTTGCCGCCTGGCGCATGATGTTCTCGCGCGTCAGGTCGTCACCCGCCTGCTCGAGGACCTTTTGCAGCGTGGACGCAACGGCATAGCCGTAGAAATAAAACGCGTCGTTCGGATTGGCGTCGGGGTTGTACTTCTTCATCCACGCGCGCCATTCCTTCATGTCTTTATCGTTCTCATACTGAGGATCGTATGGGTCCTTCAAGTAGGCGGAGGTGAGAATGCCTTTCGACGCCTCGAGTCCGGCCGGTGTGAGCACGCTGTTGATGCTTGAGGATACGTTATTGAGAAATTGCAGCGGCTTCCAGTTGATCTCGTGCGCCTTGCGGATCGCTTGGGCGGCGAACTTCGGCGTGGTGATATTAAAGAACACGTCGGCACCGGAAGACTTCAGCGCGACGATCTGCGAATCGACCGTCGGATCGCTGGTTTCGTAGGAAACTTCCTTGACGATCATTTTGGAAGCTTTGTCGCCCAGGCCTTCCTTGAAGCCGTGCAGGTAGTCCTTACCGTAGTCGTCGTTCTGGTACAGGATGCCGACCTTGGCGTTCGGCTTGTTCTTCAGGAGATACGCCGCATAGGCCTTGGCTTCGGACTGATAGTTCGGCTGCCAGCCCATGGTCCACGGATTATGCTTGTAGTCGCCCCACTTGGTGGCGCCGGTCGCCACGAACAGCTGCGGCACTTTCTTGGCATTCATGTACTTGTGAATGGCCGTATTGGAAGGCGTGCCGAGGGTCTGGAACAGTAGCAGTACGTTTTCCTGCTCGACCAGCTTCCGAACTTGCTCCACCGTCTTCGGCGGGCTGTAGCTGTCATCCAAGCTGACGAAATTCACCTTGCGTCCCTTGATGCCGCCGTTGTCATTCACCATCTTCCAGTACGAAGCAATTGCCTTCCCGATCGCGCCGTAGGCCGAAGCAGGTCCGCTGTACGGATTGGTGTGACCAATCTTGATTTCCGTGTCCGACGCGCCGGGACCGTACTTGGCGGCTTGTGCTCCGCCGGTCGCCAGCACAACGCCGAGTACGGACGCTATCGATACTCCTAACAACCGTTTGCTCATTGCCGCTCTCATAATGGTTCTCCTCTAATTAACGATTCGAAAAATAACAACTCAGAAAATGGCTCGCTCGCCGCCTAGCTTTTTGCCGGACCGGCGCCGGTTCGCCGCCGCACCCAAGCCCAGGCGTAGCGGATAAAGCCGGCAATTCCAGCCGGCATAATCAACATCAAGACGATCAGAAATACGCCGAAAATGGCCTGCGGCGCGGCTTTTGAAATCCCCTCCGAAATATTCGGAATGAACAAGAGAAACATTGCGCCGTACAATGCGCCGCTGATCGAAAAGATACCGCCGATAACGCTGCCGAACAGGAACGCGAAGGAGAGGCCGATCGCGAAACTGTCCGGCGCGACGAACTGCACCGCGATCGCTCCCAGTGCGCCCGCGACGCCGGTAAACATGGCGCTGATGCCAAACGTGAGCGACTTGTACATTCCCGTGTTGATTCCCATCGCCTGTGCCGCGATCGGTTGATCGCGAATGGCGACGATGGCCCGACCGATCCGCCCGCGCAGCAGATTCCATCCGATCACGAACATAATAATCGTCACGATCAAGGTGAAAAAGTACAGCCACTGATCGGGACTGATGTTTAGTCCGAACGGAGCGTCCGGTTTAATGATCACTATGCCTTGGACACCTCCGGTCCACTGTTCTATCCCCTTATATTTGAGGAGTTGCGGCATGGCGACGCCCAGCGCCAGGGTCGCCAGGGCAAGATATAACCCTTCCAGCCGCAGGGCCGGCAAACCGAAGAGGAAGCCGGCAAACAGGCACACGGCCCCGGCGATTGGCACCGTTACCCAATAGGGCACGCCAACCCGCTCCATGAGAATAGCCGCGGTATACGCACCGATGGCGTAAAACGCGCCGTGTCCGAGCGAGATCTGACCGTTGCTGCCGGTCAGAATGTTGATGCCGAGCAGTGCGATCGAATTCACCAGAACCAAGGTGAACTGAAATGATCGGTAGTCGGTGACCATGAACGGAAGCGCACAACCGACAACCAGTAGCGCGGCAAGCCAGGCAAACGTCCAGTGGCGGGTGCTCAGACCGAAGTACGTCATGGGAGCCGAAGAGACTGATTCGGTCTTGACGATTATTGCCATGTCGTTAAACCCGCGTAACCAAGTGTTTGCCGAATAGGCCGCTCGGCTTGGCGACCAACACGGTAATGATAATTACCAGCGCTACGCTGAGCTTTAGTTCCGTTCCGACCACGTAAGCTCCCATTACGTTTTCCAGTACACCGACAATGAAGCCGCCAACGACCGCTCCCCAGGGATTATCGATGCCCCCAAGCAGCGCCGCGGCGAATGCGTAAATCAAGACGAACGCCATCATGTTGGGTTCGAGGTAGACGATCGGCGCGACCATCATTCCCGCCACCGCGCCGAGCGCGCCGGCGAGACCCCACCCGAGCGCCAGCATCCAGCTCACGCGTATTCCGACCAAGCGGCTCGATTCGGGATTTTCCGCCGCCGCGCGCATGGCAAGGCCGAGCGGGGTGAATCGGAAGAACAGATACACGAGCAGCAGCACCGAGAGCGTGACGCCCAGTAATCCAATCTGATGGCCGGATAGGTATCCGCCTACGTACGACCCGGAGGGGAACGGGCTCGGAAAGACTTTGATGATGTAGTCCCACGTCCAACCGGCGACGCTGTTCAGAATGAGGAACAGCCCGATGAAGACCGTTACCACCGCCAACACGGCATCGTGCGATTCGAACGGCCGGATAACGATGCGCTCGATCGCGACGCCCCCGACGAAGGCGATGGCAATTGTCAGGAAGAATGCTCCCCAGTACGGCATGCCCCAATCGAGCAACTGCCAGGCGATATAGGTGGCGAACATCGCCATTTCACCCTGGGCAAAGTTGACGAGATTGGTCGCCTTGAAAATCATAACCACCGCCAGCGCGAGGCTTGCGTAGATGCCGCCGGTGGCGAGGCCGGATAGAACTTGCAGCAGAAAGCCTTCCACGGCGCTTCCCTCAGCTAGTAGCCAAGATAGGAACGACGGACCGAATCGTCGTTTTGGATGTCTTCGGAAGTGCCGGACAACATCACCCGGCCGGTTTCCAACAGATACGCGTGATCCGCGATCGCCAGCGCCTGCGCGGCGTTCTGCTCGACCAGCAGCATCGAAACCTTATCTTCGCGATTGATCGCACGCAAAATACTGAAAATGTCCTCGACCACCAACGGAGCGAGTCCAAACGAGGGCTCATCGAGCAGGAGCAGACGCGGGCGCATCATCAACGCACGCGATACGGCGAGCATTTGTTGCTCGCCGCCGGAGAGCGTGCCGGCTTGTTGCTTGGAGCGCTCTTTGAGTCGCGGAAAATAGTTGTACACGCGCTCGAAGTCCTGCCGAATGTGTGCTTTGTTTTTTTGCGTAAAGGCGCCGAGTTTCAGGTTTTCCTCGACCGTCAGCCCGGCAAACGTGCCGCGCCCTTCGGGAACGTGCGCAATGCCGTGTCGTACCACCGTCTCGGTCGGTTTGCCGCCGATCGGTTTGCCGTCGAATAAAACTTGGCCGCGGGTACCGATCATGCCGGACAGCGCGCGCAGCGTCGTCGTCTTGCCGGCACCGTTTGCGCCAAGCAGCGTCGTGATACCGCCCGGTTCGACGCCGAAGTTCACTCCGTGCAAGACGTGGGTCGGCCCGTAAAACGCGTGCAAATCTATCGCTTCGATAATGGCGGCCATTAGTGCTGCGTCCCCAGGTAAGCACTGATCAGTTCCGGATTGTGCTGTACTTCCGCGGGCGTTCCGTCGGCGATCTTGCGTCCGAAATTGAGCGCGACGACCTTGTCCGACGTGCTCATAACCAGCGACATATGATGCTCCACCAGGAGTACGGTGATCTTCAGCTCGCTGCGAATGTGTTTGATGAGATCCGACAGCGCGCTCACTTCTTCATGGTTCAACCCGCCGGCGGGCTCGTCCAACAGCAGCAGTTTCGGCCGGCAGGCGAGCGCACGGCCGAGTTCAACGCGCTTTTGCGTGCCGAAGGGCAAATCCATCACGCGCGCGTGCGTGATATTTTCGAGGCCGAGGAAGGAGACGATTTCCATCGCGGCCGCGTGCAGCGCCTTCTCCTCGTCTTTCACTCGCGGTAGCCGTACCGAGTTCGCGAAGAACCCACCGCGCGTGTGGCAGTGGCCGCCGGCCATGATGTTTTGCAGCACGGTCATCGAGCGGAATAGCGCGAGATTTTGGAACGTGCGGCCGATGCCGAGTCGAGCGATCGCATGCCGCGGGAGCGAGAGCAGCGATTTGTTTTCGAATTGGATGTCGCCCTTGTTGACCGCGTACAGGCGACTGAGGCAGTTGAACAGCGTTGTCTTGCCGGCGCCGTTGGGACCGATGAGGCCGGCGATCTGGCCGCGTTCGACGCTGAAAGACACGCCGTCCAGCGCGACGATGCCACCGAAGTGAACGGAAACGTCCGATACCGTTAGCAAGGATTAGGCTCTCCGAATGCCGCAATTCGAAAACAGCAAGAATATGAAGCGAGTCGAAACGAACGTTTTACGATACTCCTAGTTATTTTGATCGGTGCGGTTCATGCCGCTCAGGGTAACCATATCTCGGTGGATTAGGAAGCCCTTCGGCCATGCTTCGCGTCGGCGCGACGAGCCGAACTTGTACACTTACACATAACCATGGACGCGACAGTCTAACCCTTCCAACATGCAGAACGCGTTCGGTGGCACGTCGGTTCCGAGATCACAAAAGCGTAGCGGCACCGAACCGACGACGTCGGCCATCGCGCACAGTGCGCGACGGACGGACCGTCAGCGGGATTTCGCGAGGTCGTGATTCAGGCGAAGTACGATGGTGAGAACGGCGAGCGCTCCGGCTTGATGAAGTGCGCCCAGCCAGACCGGAACGATGAACAACAACGTCGCGATGCCGAGCACGACCTGCGCGCACAGCACCGCGAACAACCAACTCGTGATCCGCTGTGTGCGGATGGCGAGATTTGCACGTCGACCCCACCACCAGAAGGCCGCTGTCGAGATCAGCAGCACATAGGCTAACAGGCGGTGGTTGAACTGCACGGTCGCGATATTTTCGAAAATGTTGGCCCAAGCCGGACGCATCGCGTACAGGCCCGGCGGGAAAAACGCACCGTTCATGAGCGGAAAGGTGTTGAACGCGAACCCCGCCCTGGTGCCGGCGACAAAGCCGCCCGCAAGGATCATGAGAACGACCAGGCCGGTAATGACCAACGCGTAGCGTCGGGCGCGCGGATGGCGCTCACGCACGAGTGGTCGCTTCAAATCGAGCACGATCCAAACCAGCCACGCGTACAGGCCGACGGCCAAGCCGAGGTGAGCCGTCAGCCGGTACGGGCTCACGCGCGGAATGTCGACCAGCCCGCTCTTGACCATGAACCAACCGAGCGCGCCCTGCAGGCCGCCAAGTATGAACAACGCGATCAGTTTCCCTACCAGCGGCTTGGAAAGTTGGCGGCGAACGGCGAAATAGATTAGCGGCAGGATGACCGCAAAACCGATCAGCCGACCGAGCAGGCGATGCGCCCACTCGACCCAGTAGATGCGCTTGAAGCCATCGAGCGACATGCCGGCGTTCACGTGCCGGTACTCGGGTGTTTCCCGGTACTTTTCGAATTCCGCTTGCCACTGTTCCGCCGACAGCGGCGGGATCGCCCCGATGACCGGATTCCACTCGGTGATCGACAGCCCGGAGCGGGTCAGCCGGGTAACGCCGCCAACGACCACCATCGCAAACACCAGCGCCGCCACGAGGGTCAGCCAAAGGGCGATGGCAGTGTTTGAAGACTGCGTTGAATTCATGTGGCCGTGGCGTGGAGGGTTGTATTGGGCATCGGCATTTTTACAGAGTTCGCTGCAAAATAAAAAGTGGGGTCACGTTCCGGCCGCCGGCGCCGCCGCTCGACAGTATGCAAAGACACCGCTATCGTGCGCGCGATGACGAGTTCCAGCGCACGGGGATCTCGCGAGCGTCGCTGATGGCGATCGATTTCAGGAATTTATCTATTCGGCAGCTCCGCGCGGAGCTGCGGCGGGAGGGCGCGGCCGCTGCGCCGACGCTCCGGGCGCTGCGGCGCGACCGACGTCAAGGCGTGCGCACGCTGGTCGTGCAATGGGAGAGGCGGGCGGCTGCCGAGCGGCGCGAGCGGCTTCGGATTCGCCGAATGTTGCGCGGTGAGCGGGCGCTGTGGCGGGCCGGCGTGCGTTACGTCGCCGGTGTCGATGAAGTGGGCGTCGGTCCACTGGCCGGTCCGGTCGTGGCGGCGGCCGTGATTTTTGACGCAGGCGCCTATCTCGCGGGTGTGGACGACTCGAAGCGCCTGGACCCGGAAACACGAACGAAGTTAGCGGCCGCGATTCGCGACCGCGCCGTCGGTGTCGGTGTTGGGACCGCCTCGGTCGACGAGATTGATCGGCTGAACATCTATCATGCGGGTGTGCTCGCCATGCGCCGCGCCATCGAGGCGCTGCCGGTCATGCCGGAACACGTCTTGGTCGATGCGCGCACCGTTCCCAATCTGCCGGCGCGGCAGCGCGCAATCATCCGCGGAGACGAAACGTGCTTTTCGATCGCGGCGGCATCGATCGTCGCGAAGGTGTATCGCGATCGATTGATGGCGGATCTGGATCCCCGCTATCCGCAGTACGGATTTTGCCGGCACAAGGGATACGCGACGGCCGAACATCAGGCGGCGATACGGCGCCACGGGCCATGCGAACTACACCGGCAGTCGTATGCTTTTCTGCGGGAACTGCGCGGACAGTATTCGCCGCAGTTTTATGAACTGCGGGAGCGCTTGTTCGGCAAGCCGGCCGCGGCGGCGCTTCGGGCGGTCGCGCGCGAGCTTCGGGGGAACTCGGCCGGCCTCAGCGAGCCCGAGCGCAAGAAGCTAAGAATCCTCATCGCGCGCCGCGAAGCGCTTCTTTGAGCACGGAGCGACCGGCGCGCTACAATCAGCGTTCCCGCGGATCGTTGTTCGCGAATCGGTTCGACGCTAATCGTGAAATACTGCAGCCATTGTGGTTCCGCGGTGGAATTGCTTGTTCCGCAAGGCGACAGCGTTGCCCGGCACGTGTGCGCGCAATGCGGTGCGATCCACTATCTCAATCCGAAGGTCGTGGTCGGCTGCGTACCGCGCTGGGAGGAAAAGATTCTTCTGTGCCGCCGCGCGATCGAGCCGCGCCACGGTTTGTGGACGCTGCCCGCGGGGTTTCTCGAAAACGACGAGACGACGATCGAGGGCGCCGCGCGCGAGACGCTCGAGGAAGCGCAAGCGCGCGTGCGGGTCGCGCAGCTGTACGCGTTGTTCAACCTGCCGCACATCAATCAGGTATACGTCATGTTCCTTGCCGACCTGATTGAGCCTGTCTTCGGGCCGGGCCCCGAGAGTCTGGACGTTGCGCTCTACGACGAGTCGGAAGTTCCGTGGGAGCAAATGGCGTTTCCGGTGGTCGAACAAACACTCAAGCTCTATTTCGCGGATCGCCGCCAAGGCCGGTTCCAGGTTCACACCGGGGACATCGTGCGCATTCCCGGTCCGGAGCGGGTGTTCGGCGTGCGGATGTTGCGGTAGCAGAGAGTTGATAAAGTCCCAAGTATCGTCATGCCGGCGAAAGCCGGCATTCAGAAGATGTTGATTCGACCGCGCTTGACTTCCTGGACTCCGGCTTCCGCCGGAGTGACGAAGGATTTATCGACACCCTGGTAGGTAAGGTCCGATCAATTCCAGAAAATGTGAATGCTCGGCGTAAAACTGCGAATCGCAGGGGTAAACCCAATCTTTTCTTGCGCCTTCGCGTCTTTACGACAGATAGTCATATAAATCAGCGTCTGGTCAGCGAGGTTTCATGGTTCAGGCGATTCAAGCGTTTTTCGAAAAGCACATTCGGCGCGGGCCCGAGACCGCCGCGCACGGTCACGACCCGCTGCATATCGCGACCGCCGCGCTGCTGATCGAAATGATGCGCATGGACGGCGCGGTCACCGAGGACGAGCGCCAGCGCGTGGTGCGAGCGCTCGAAACGAAATTCGGCCTGCCACCGGAAGAAATCATAGAACTGCTCAAGCTGGCCGAGGAAGAAGCGCGCGAAGCGACCGATTATTTTCGCTTCACCTCGCTGATAAAGAATCATTTCAATGCGGCGGCCCGCGAGCGCTTGGTTGAGCTCCTATGGGTGGTTGCCTACGCCGATGGCGAGGTGCATCGCCACGAGGAGCATTTGGTTCGCAAGATCGCCGATCTGTTGCACGTGTCGCATAAATCGTTCATTGCGGCGAAATTGCAGGCGAGGAAGAGAGAATAGGGCGCGATATGCTCTCTTGTTGTTCGGCAGGAGGCCCGAACTGTATACCCAATTCGATCCGTTGCGAATCACGCGATCCGCAGATCGAAGCGCAGATAAAAGGGGGTCGGACCTGGTCGGACCGGTCAGACCCCTTAACTCCCTTCCAATTGTCAGCGGCGTATTTGTTCGCTTCGGAGTATGTCGGATAAACTTCTCTATTCTTCAGGGTTGTAGGCGGTTACAAACCACGCGCTTGAAGGTGCCCAGAACCTGCCATCCTCTTTCTTAAATTTACCAATAACATCTTCAAGCGCAAGAATGACTTCACCTCTCAGGCGTTCACCTTCCTCCTCCGCGAGACGGATAATTTCTCCGGCAGGCCCGATTTCCAGAGCAAACTGAACAGCTTCCTCTTTACTGCGCCCAATACAAATATCAGTATCAAAACGCTCGAACTGAACTCTCTCAAATCCGACGGCTTGGAGCATATCGCTGACCATATCCGGCCCGGCCATTGAAAAAGGCCCGGGACCACAGTGAACCGCATCCGTGTCATCGTGAGAAATAACGGGGACCATGTTTCGAACGCAAAGTTCGGCATCGTGTAGCCATGGGTTGGCTTCGCGTTTGCGCCATACGACCTGGGTGAACTTCCCCCCTGGCTTCAAGGCGGAGCGAATGTTTTTCATCGCTAAACCGGGTAGGTTAAAAAACATGGTTCCGAAGCGTGCAAAGGCTTCGTCATAAGGGCCACCCAGATCATCTGCTTCTACGTCAGCCACAAAAAACCGGGCGTTCTTGATTCCTTCTTTGGCGGCAGTCCGATTGCATTCGGCGATAAAATTGCCGGCACAATCGACCCCAGTCGCGAGCCCACGTTCGCCGACGGATTTCGCTATTTGAATAGTACAGTCCCCAAAGCCACAGCCGACATCAAGTACGCGGGCGCCTTCCGGGTGCCGGTGTCTTTTTAGGGCTTCTGCACTAATGGAGGCGTAACCCTCGATAAACAGATATTTAAAGCGCGAAAACTTTTCGAATAGTACGGTATTCCAAGCTTCGATAACGACATCGTTACTCATAGGTAATCTCCGGTGCGAAGCATATAGTACCGACATCGACAGCGCGCCCAGAGGCGCAGCCGACTCTCTACCCCCGCCGCCAGTTGTGATATTTCTCCAAGAACCGCAACGCCGCCTGCGGTGCGTGCGCCCGCTTCCAATTGCCGGCGGCATATTTGTTCGCCTCGGCAAACGTCGGATAGATATGGATTGTGCTGAGTATCTTGTTCAGTCCGATGCCGTTTCGCATCGCGGATATGTACTCGATGATGTAGTCGCCCGCGTGTGCACCGGCAATGGTGACACCGAGGATGCGATCCTTGCCCGGCACCGTTAACACTTTCACTTGCCCGTGCGCTTCTTCGTCCGCGATCGCGCGATCGAGGTCGTCGACTTCGTAGCGCGTGACTTCGTAGGCGATGCCTTTTTGTTTCGCGTCCAGCTCGTTCAAGCCGACGCGCGCGATTTCCGGTTCGGTGAACGTGCACCAAGGGATTGCCGAGTAGTCGGCCTTGTAGCGACGGAACGTGCCGAAGAGCGAGTTGACCGCCGCGTACCACGCTTGATGTGACGCCGTGTGCGTGAATTGATACGGTCCGGCCACGTCGCCGCAGGCGTAGATTGTCGGGATGCGCGTTTGCAGGTATTCGTTCACCTCAATCGTGCCAGCTCGCGTCGTGCGGATGCCGAGTTCCTGTAGCCCGTACCCCGTGCTGTTCGCGCGGCGCCCGAGCGCGAGTAATAGTTGGTCGAATTCGACGGTCACGCGGCCACCCGCATGCTCGCACACGAGCGACGTCGCACCGCTCGCGCTGTCTTTGCGAAACTCGATAGCGGCGTGGCCGACGCGCACGTCGATGCCTTCGGTGTTGAAGCTATCCATCACCATCGCCGAGAACTCGGCATCCTCGCGAATCAGCAGGCGATCGACTTGTTCGACCAGGGTGACCTGCGCACCGAGACGCGCGAAACCCTGCGCCAACTCGCAGCCGATCGGCCCGCCCCCGAGAACGATCAGACGCTTCGGCCGCTCGCGCAGCTCCCAAACGGTATCGGAGGTGAAGTAGTCGATCTGGTCGAGTCCCGGGATGCGCGGCACCAAGGGTGCCGCGCCGGCGGCAACGACGATGTTGCGCGTCGTCAGCGTCTTGCCGGCAACTTCGACGGCCCAGGGCGAGACGATGCGCGCTTCGCCGATGATGCACTCGACGCCTAGACTCGAATAGCGCTCCACCGAGTCATGCGGCGCGACCGCTTTGACGACGCGCTGCACGCGCAGCATGACGTCCGCGAAGTCGAACTCGACCGACGCCCGGCGCATGCCGAGCTCCTGCGCGCGGCCCACTTGCGCCACGAACTTGGCCGAGCGCAGCAGCGCCTTCGACGGCACGCAACCGGTATTCAGACAATCGCCGCCCATCTTGTGCTTTTCGATCAGCGTGACTTTGGCCCGAACGGCGGCGGCGATGTACGCCGCGACCAGCCCGGCGGAGCCGGCGCCGATGACGATCAGGTTGCGATCGAACTTTTTCGGCCGCGGGTACGCGCGCAACGCGCGGCGGCTGCGCAGCGCGTCGATGAATTTCTTTGCGATTAACGGAAACAGGCCGAGCAGAACGAAAGCAACCAGCAACGACGGTGACAACAAGCCGGCCGGTGAATCGATGCGGGCCAGTTCGCGACCGGCGTTTACGTACACCACTGTGCCGGCGAGCATGCCGATTTGGCTGACGCCGTAGAATACCGGGGCGCGCAACGGTGTCAGCCCCATCACCAGGTTGATGACAAAAAACGGAAAGATCGGCACGAGCCGCAGCGTAAATAGATAGAACGGCCCGTCGCGCTCGATACCGCGGTTGATCGCATCGAGATTTGCGCGAAAGCGCCGTTGCACCCAATCGCGAAACAGGAAACGCGAGGCGAGAAACGCCAGGGTGGCGCCAATGCTCGACGCGAAGGAAACGATTACCGTCCCCCATAGAAGCCCGAAAATCGCCCCACCGGCGAGCGTCATGATCGTCGCGCCGGGCAGCGACAAACCGGTGACGGCAACGTAAACGGCAAAGTAAATCAGCGCGGTTTGCAGCGGGTTTACGCTAAACAACGCATCGAGCGCGGCTTGTTGGGACTTGAGATAATCGAGCGTAAAGTACTGGGTCAAATCGAGCGCGAAAAAAGCGACGATCAGCGCCACGATGATCGCCGCCAGCACGAGCCGGCTTAGTCGCATTGCAGCCTCCGAGGGAGAGGATTATTGTTGGGCGACCGAGACATTATGCCAGAGCGGTCACGCGCGGTGGACGCGCCGAAGACAGAGGGTGAGACAGTTGTGTTCCAACAAGTTCGATGAAATGACGATTGCGGCGGCGCCCTGGCGCAGGGGTCGTTGCCCATGAGCATCTACGCCCGCTACTTCGGGCTGCACGAAAATCCCTTCGCGCTGCCTCCGGATCCGCGCTACCTGTATCTCGCGCCGCGCTACCAAGAAGCGTTGGCACACTTGACCTATGGCATTACGCAAGGCGGCGGCTTCGTGCAGCTGACCGGCGAGGTCGGCACGGGCAAAACCATGATGATCCGCGCGCTGCTCGATCGGCTGCCGAAGGAAGTGAACGTCGCGCTGGTGCTGTACCCGTTGCTGTCGGTGCAGGAGTTCGTCCTGGCCATTTGCGACGACTTACGCATCCCGCGATCGAGCGAGGGCGCAACTCTCAAGAGCACGATCGATACGCTGAACCGATTCTTGCTGGAAAACCATGCGCACGGCCGGCGCACCGTGCTGGTGATCGACGAGGCGCACAAGCTGTCGCACGACGTGCTCGAGCAAGTGCGACTGCTCACCAATCTCGAAACGAGCAAGGAAAAGTTGCTCCAGATTTTACTGGTCGGACAACCCGAACTGACGAGCCTGTTGGCGCAACGCGATCTGCGCCAGCTCGCGCAGCGCATTACGGCGCGCTACAAACTCACCCCGTTGCAATCGCGCGAAACCGCGGAGTATGTCGTGCGCCGACTGAAAGTCGCCGGCGCGGAGAATCCCATTTTCACCCGCGCCGCGTTAAGCGCGGTGCATCGGCGTTGCGGCGGCATCCCGCGACTTATTAATACGCTGTGCGACCGCGCTCTACTCGGGGCGTATGCACACGGCAAGAACCGCGTGACGGCGGGCGTGGTGCGCCGCGCCGCCGCCGAAGTCGGACACGGTGTTGCGCCGCGGTATGGGCGGCACGCCGCGATCGCCGCCGGCGTCATCGGCTTGCTGGCGTTCGGCGGGTGGCAGCTATCGGCGCGTCTGGCGTATTGGCCGCCATCAGCGCAGGACACGGCCGTCGCCTCGCCGATGCCCGCCGAAGCGACGGCTTCCCCGAAGACGACATCGCCGGCACCCGCGCCGGCGTTGTCCGACGCGCTATCGCAGTCGCGCACGGCGGCCGATACCGACGCCGCATTCACGGCGCTTTTCGCTCAATGGCACAAGGATTATACGCGCCTCGCCGGCGACAGCGGTTGCGCACGCGCACGCAACGCCGGCTTGCAATGCATTTTCGCGACCGGCACCTGGAACAATTTGCGCCTGCTCAATCGACCGGCGGTGATCGAGCTGATCGGCGCGGGGGACGCGAAGTATCAGTTACTGGTGACCGCGTTGAACGGGGACCGCATTGAGTTGGAAATCGACGGGACACGCCAAGAATTTTCCCGCGCCGAGGTCGAGCGCTTTTGGTTTGGTAAATTTCTAACGTTGTGGAAACCGCCGCCGAGCGGCGAACTGACGTTGCGTATCGGGATGCAGGGTCCGGCGGTGGTGTGGTTGCAGCGCGCGCTTGCGCGCGTCGACGGCGAACCGGGGCCGAGCGCGGCGGACGGCGGCTTCGATGCGGCACTCGAAGCGAAAGTCAGAGCGTTTCAGCGCCGGCACGGGCTGGAGCCGGACGGCATCGTCGGTCGCAATACCCTCATTCAGCTCGATGCGTACGACGCCGACATCGCGCCCGTGCCGCTGGCTCGTTCGACAACGGATACCGAGATCCGCTGATGTCCTATATTCTCGATGCGTTGCGCAAATCGGAGCGGGAGCGCCAGCAAGCCGATCCGTTGGTGCTGAACCCGATGGGTTCCGAGGCAATCGAGCTGCCGCGTCGACAGGTTGGCTGGGCGAGCGCGCTCGCCGTATTGGCGGTGGGTGCGGTGGCGCTCGGTGCGTACTGGATCGTTATTAGCAAGCGCGTCAGCGCCGTGCCGGCGCCAAGCATTTTGCTGACGACGCCGTCGGAGCCCTCGAAGTCCGCGAACGTTCCGGAAGCGGCGCGCGCCGACGGGGCGCGACCGGAAACGAGAAAAATTCAGGCGGCGCCGGAGCTGAAAGCGAGCCCGTTCGTTGCCACGCACCCGCGATCGTCGGTTCGCGACCTGGCCGAGGAGGCGCGCGCCGAGCAGCCGGTACCGGCGACGCCACCGCCGCCGCGTGCGTCGCTACCGCCGTCCGCGCCGATTGAGGGCGGCGCGCCCGCGGCGGCCGTGGTGACACCGGCCACCGCGCCACACGAACCGATCAAGTTTTTGCGGGCTATGCCGGCGGATTTTCAGCGCGAGCTACGCGATCTGAGCGTTACCATACATATCTATACGGCGGGTGAGGCCGATCGCATTCTATATATAAACAACCGCCAATATCGCGCCGGGGAGCAAGTGCGTGACGGCGTGGTGGTGGAGGCGATCGTGCCGGACGGCGCGGTGCTGACGTATCACGGCCAACGCTTCAAACTGCCGCGCCCGTCATAGCGGCCGCGACCGGTGAGCGCGACGAGACTGCGAGAGGTTTGGGGACGCCGGCGGTTTGCGACCGGCTGACGCAGATTAGTCGGCCGAGAGCACCGACGTCGTTGCGGAATCCTCGGGATCGAGATCGGCGTTACGAAAGGCGCGGCCGAGAAGCATTGCGACGACCAGGCCGCCGCCGACCCATCCTAGGGCGAGAACGATCAAAATCTGGGCAGTGCTCATGACAATGCTCCGCGTTTCGAACTTACTGAAAAGAATGAGCGAACTTATCGACTCGCGCAATCGATATGAGCCGCTTATGTTACAAGCGGTTTATCTTCACAGACAAATGGCGCGATAGGGATATGCGAACCGGCGCTGTGCACGAATCTCGCGGAGCGTTATTTCGGGCGCCTCGTGGCGGTGTTCGGTCAGCGCCCTCCCGGCCCCGTCGTGATCGTGGGTATCGCTCCCGTTGGTATCGGGGGTTCACTGAGTTAAGCTGCGTCGCCTAGGCGAAAATTGGGCGTTTGCGCCGCGCCGCCGCCGGGGTCGGAGGCCATGAACGGATTTCTGCTGCGTTGGTTTATCGGTTCGCTCGGCCTTTGGCTCGCGGCGACCGTGGTGACCGGCATCAGCGTGCAGGGTGTCGGCACGCTCATGATCGCGGCGCTCTTGCTCGGCGTGGTCAATGCGGTCGTGCGGCCGCTGCTGATACTTCTCACGCTGCCGATCACCGTCATCACACTCGGTTTGTTCCTGCTCGTGATCAATGCCGCGATGCTCGGGTTGGTCGCGTGGATCCTGCCCGGTCTTACGATTGATGGGTTCTTCTCGGCCGTGTTGGGCAGTATCCTCATCAGTATCGTCGGATGGCTGGCGTCGTGGTTCATAGGGCCGAAGGGGCAGGTGGAGGTCCTCGTCATTCGACGGCGATGAATCCGGACGCGGCCCGGGAGGTCATCCGTGCGGCCGGCTCGCGCGTTTCTTGTTTCATGCGCACTTTGGCGAGGCTCCTTATTCCCCTATTCGGTCTGTGCGCGGCGGCCAGCGCCGCCGAGATTTCGAGCTACGCGTTCGTCGAGCACGACGGCACCTTGCGTGTCGACGGGCGCACCATTCATTTGTACGGCATCCACATCCCGCCCACCGAGGACAATTGCCGCACCAATGAGCGGCCGGTGCGCTGCACGTCGCGCGCGGCTCAAGCCCTGGAATTCAAAATTGCCGGGTTCGTGCGCTGCGAGCCGACCGCGCGGCACGACGACGGCTCGGTCACCGCGCTGTGCCGCGCCGACGGCGAGGACTTGAGCGCCTATTTACTGCGCCGCGGTTGGGCGTTGGCACTGCCGGACGCACCGTTCGAGTACGTGGCGCTCGAGCGCATCGCGCAACAGCGCAACGTGGGCGTCTGGGGAATTTCGGTCGATCGAATACCGCGCGGCAGGCGCTAGCCGCGCGGCCGCGCGCCGCGCGGACAATCGAAAACAAGGTTCCGCTGGTTGCGAGTGGTTCTTCTTTTAGTCGTCTCTCAGGCTGTAGCGGCCCGGGCCAAAGGCATAAATCAGGAACATCGCACCCATCATCGCGAGATTCTTTTGAAAGTTGATCTGGTTGGCCATGACAGCTGGGCCTTCCATATTCCAGAAGTTATGGAATAGAAACGTCACCGGGATCATCCATAAGAAGAGAACCGCAGCGGCGGTGCGCGCCCGCCAACCGAGCAATATCATCAACCCACCACCGAGCTCTATCACGATCGTCAGGATCGTAAGCAGTTGAGGTAGCGGCAGACCCTTGCTGGCGATATAGCCGGCGGTGCCGGCGAAACCGACGATTTTGGTGTAGCCGAAGTAAATAAAAAGCTGGGCAATCAGAATGCGCCCGATCAGCGGCGCGCACGTTTTTAGAGTACTCACGCTAGAACCTCCATCCACTGGTTGTTGGAAAGTGTTTGCCGGGACAGCTCGGCACTATCCTACTCCTTCGTTTGTTCGCTGCAATCGGCCGAATCGCCGCGCGCCGGCGGCTCGGCGATTGGACGAGTAGGACAAGTTCCCGCGTGCCGTTAGCGTAGATCGAACAGCAACAGTTCCGCCGGTTCGAGCGACTCGACTTCGAGTGAACGTTCCGCCCGCGCTGCAGCACCGTCGCCGGCCTGCAGGAGGCTGCCGTTCAGCGTGACCGCACCGCGCGCGACGTGAACGTAGGCCGAGCGACTATCGGCCAGCTCGAAGTTGGCCGTGCCGCCGGGATCCAATCGCGCCGCGTAAAGGAAGGCGTTTTGGTGAATCGTTACCGACTCCCGGCGCCCATCCGGCGACGCAATCAAACGCAGTCCGCCGCGCAGCGCCGCATCGTCGAAGTGCCGTTGCTCATAGCTCGGCGGTAATCCTTCGCTGTTCGGCACGATCCAGATTTGCAGAAAATGCACCAGCGCGGTCTTCGAGTGGTTGTATTCGCTGTGGCGCACGCCGGTGCCCGCGGACATGCGCTGAACATCGCCCGGGCGGATGACGGATCCGGTACCGAGGCTGTCTTTGTGTTCGAGCGCGCCGTCGAGCACGTAACTGACGATTTCCATGTCGCGGTGGCCGTGCGTGCCGAAACCGGCGCCGGGCTGCACCCGATCCTCGTTGATCACGCGCAGATCGCTGATGCCCATGTGGGCAGGATCGCGGTAATCGGCGAACGAGAAGGTGTGGCGCGAATCGAGCCAGCCGAGATCGGTTCGGCCGCGCTCGGCGCTGCGGCGTATCGTTAGCATGGTTGCTCCGTGAGTTGCATCGGTCGCTGGGTTCTATATGACTCGATCGGACGAGTTTGGTTCGTCGATTGTAACCGAGCGCGCGGGCGCGACACCCGGATATAATGGGTGCGCGTGAACGATAACGGAACAACCGGGCATAGCGCGAATCGTGGCACGGTCGCCGGCGGCATGCATCGCGATGCGTAGCCGCGCCGCGCTCGGCGCCGGCGGTCCGCTTGCGCAACAGGTGCCGGGATTCGTGCCGCGACCGAGCCAGCAAGCGATGGCGCGGGCGGTGGAAGCGGCGCTCGATGAGCAGCGCACGTTGATCGTCGAGTCGGGAACCGGGACCGGAAAGACGTTCGCGTATCTCGTGCCGGCGCTGCTTTCCGGGCTGCGCGTCGTTATTTCCAGCGGTACGCGCAACCTGCAAGACCAGCTTTATCGGCGCGATCTTCCAACAGTGCGCAAGGCGCTCGTCTCGACCGCCCACACGGCGCTGCTCAAGGGCCGGTCGAATTATCTTTGCCTCCATCGCTTAGAACGCACAGCCGAAGAAGGACGCTTTGTCGCGCGCGGCGCGGCCGGTCGGTTTCGAAAGATTCAAAGCTGGGCGCGCGCGACCAAGCAGGGCGACATCGCCGAGTTCGGCGACGTGGCCGAAGAATCCGAGCTGTGGCCGCTGGTCACGTCGACGGTCGACAACTGTCTCGGCGGCGAATGCCCGAAGTACGCGGACTGCTTCGTAGTCCGCGCCCGGCGCGAAGCGGCCGAGGCGGAGATCGTCGTGGTCAATCACTACCTCTTCTTCGCCGACTTAAGCGTGCGCGAGGAAGGGTTCGCGCAATTGCTGCCGGCGGCCGACGCCGTTATTTTCGATGAAGCGCACCAACTTCCGGATATCGCGACCAATGCCTTCAGCGCGGCGTTATCGAGCCACCAGCTGCGCAATCTTTGCCGCGACGCGATCACCGAGGATGTGAAGGAAAAGAGCGGTCTGCGCGAGCTACGTATGACCGCGGAAAGCACGGAACGCGCGGCGCTCGATGCGCGTCTCGCGTTAAATACGCTTGGACGTACGCCGTGGAGCGATCTTGCGCCGCGCGCGGAGGTCGCTGCGGCGTTCGATGCTTTGCGTACGCAACTGCGCGGGCTCGCGGAGATTCTCCATGTGGCGGCGGGAACCGGCGCCGGTCTCGCCAACTGCGCGCGCCGCGCGCTCGATCTGGAGCGGCGGCTCGCGGAAGTGACCGCCGGCGACGATTTGGATCGCGTGTCCTGGGTCGAGACGAGCGAGCGCGGCTTCACCCTGCGGTTGACGCCGCTCAATGTGGCGCAAACGTTTCAGAGCCGCGTGCGGCAGCTCGGCACGAAATCGTGGGTGTACACGTCGGCGACGCTCGCGGTCGGCGAAGATTTCAATTACTTCGCGCGCCGCTTGGGACTCGAAGATGCCCAAACCGCGCAGTGGTCCAGTCCATTCGACTATGCGCAGAACGCGTTGCTGTATGTGCCGTCGTCGC
Source organism: Burkholderiales bacterium (assembly GCA_036396275.1). Taxonomy (GTDB): domain Bacteria; phylum Pseudomonadota; class Gammaproteobacteria; order Acidiferrobacterales; family Sulfurifustaceae; genus JACQFZ01. The sequence continues at coordinate 15,073 of DASWLD010000209.1, read as the reverse complement.
TACCCGATCCCGGTGCGCCGGATTACACGGAGCGCGTGATCGAGTCGGCGTTGCCCGTGTTGCGCGCAAGCGGCGGACGCGCATTCATCCTGTTCACCAGCCATCGCGCGCTTCGAACGGCGGCCGAGCGGCTCAAGGATCGGTTCGACTACCCGCTGCTGGTGCAAGGCAGCATGAGCCGCTCGCTTCTGCTGGAGCGTTTTGTCGATGCCGGCAACGCGGTGTTGCTCGGCACCGGAAGTTTTTGGGAGGGCGTGGACGTGCGCGGGCCGGCGTTGTCGTGCGTCATTATCGACAAGCTGCCGTTCGCCGCGCCGGACGACCCGGTGTTGAAAGCGCGCGCGCTCGCCTGCACCGCCGCCGGCGGGAATCCGTTCTTCGAGTATCAGTTGCCCGAAGCGGCGATTGCGTTGAAGCAGGGCGCCGGTCGCTTGATTCGCAGCGCCGAGGACAGCGGCGTGCTGATGTTGTGCGACCCGCGGTTGTTCAGCCGAAGCTACGGGCGCGCCTTTTTGGAGAGTCTGCCGCCGATGCTGGTGTCGCGCGACCTGGTCGCGGTTGAAAGTTTTTTCCGGGAACGCGTCGTGCTGGATAACCCCGCATAATTGGGTATCATGTTCGCCGTGAGCACGCCGGAACCGACGCCCGTTATTGAAGCAAGCATCGAACCGCCGAAGTCGCTGATCACGATTACGACGGCGGTGTACGTCCTGCTCGCGATCGGCATCTTGCCGCCGTTTTTCCCCGCGTTTATCGCGGCTGTTATCATCAATTACGTTAAGCGCGACGATGTGCGCGGCACCTTTCTCGAATCGCACTTTCGTTGGCAAATGCGCACGTTCTGGTTCGGATTGTTGTGGTTCGGGGTGGGTGTGCTGACGTGGCTGATCTTGATCGGTTACGTGATCGCCGCGGTGAATTTCATCTGGATCATGTACCGCGTCATCAAGGGGTGGTTGGATTTGGTCGATCGTAAGCCGATGTATCGAGGACAAAGGGCTTAGCTCGACGCTCCCAGGATTTTCCGAAACAGCGTTCATGTACCGAACCGCGGTTGCTCGTTCTCTCTGGTGCATGCTCGGTGCCGCCGCCGCGATTGCGCTGGCGCTGGCGCTGGTGGCGCCGCCGGTTTCGCCTTTCATCTTCGTTTCGCTCGGCGGGTCCGCGGTTTTCCTGTTCGGCCTGACGCGCGCGCCGGCGGCACAGCCGCGGGCGTTGTTCGGCGGGCATCTGGGCGGCGCGCTCATCGGGATTGCCTGTTATCACTTCTTTGGGGACGCACTGTGGGTGTACGCCCTCGCACTGTCGCTGACGCTGGCCTATATGCTGTTCACCGGCACCGTTCACCCGCCGGCCGGCGCCAATCCGTTGATCATGATCTATAGCCACAGCGGGTTAGCGGCGCTGTGGCAACCGGTGTTCATCGGCGTGATGTCGCTCGCCGCCATTGCCGTCGTGTGGAGCCGCCTGTTCCCGGGCCTCGCGCACTATCCGGTGTCGTGGCACGAGCGTTCGCCGCCGTCGGTGTTTTGGGGCGGGTGGGGCGAGTAGCGATCACGCGGACTCGGTCGAGCGGCGTCGCGACCGAACCGATGCAAAACGCAGAAACGTAGCTATTTCTCGATGCTAAAGATCAAATCGCCGCCGGCCTGCGCGCCGGATTGCGCTTCCAGCGACCAGCGTTGACTCAGTTTGTATTTCAGGTGCGCCACGTTTACCGGTGTGAAAAGGCCGATGCTGTAATTGATATACAAGCGCGGCGAGAGCTGCTTGCCGAGCACCAAGGCGGCCGATTCGTTGGCTGCGCCGGTTTCGATTTGAACTTCCTCGACGCCAAAGACCGCGCCGATGCGCCGCGCCAAACGTTCGCCGCCGGCGAGTTGTAGGGCGCGCGCGGCGGCAGCGAGCGAGCGGCCTTCCTCGGCGCTTGCGCCTTCCAGCGGGCGGCCGAACACCAGATACGACAACGCATCCGATTGGCTCATCGCCGGGTCGGAGAACAGCGACAGCTGCGGTTCTTGCAGCGTGCCCTTTATCTCGATGCCGGCGGTGATTTCTTCGATCTTGCGCACCGCGCGGGCGTCGATGCCGGGGTTCGAGACCGGACCGCCGACGAAAACCAATCGGCCGCGTTGGACCTCGAGCTTTTGGCCGTACGCTTCGTATTGCCCCTTTACCACGCGCACTTCTCCGCGCGCCGTTGCCGGTTGTCCCGGAACTTCAACCAGCGCGACGTCGCCGGCGATCTTTGCGTTCAATCCGAATCCGGAAAATGTGACCTCGTCGCCGAGCACGACGCGGATTTGCGCGACGACCTTCCAGCGCGGTTCCGGTTTCGGCACGTCGGCGGGCGCATTCACGAGCACGACATCGGGCGATGTCTCGACGACGTTGCCTTTCTGCGAGCGCAACCCGAAAGCCGCCTTCGGAATTCGTACGCTCCCATCGACGACGACCTCATTGGGCGCGAGTTTCACTTGCAGATCGGGTGTGACGTAGATCTGGTTGTCGCGCAGATCGGCGACCTGAAACTGTTCGCCCCCGATGTGCAATTCCGCGCGCCAGGCTCGATCATCCGGGAAAGTCGCCCGGCCGCTCAATTCGACCCGACCCGGCCCCGAGCGCGCCTCGCCGCTCAGGCGCAGCTCGTTGCTCCCGAGCGCGGTTGCCGCCAGACGAACGTCGTGCACGCGAATGCCGGTCGCGTTGATGCGCGCCGCGCCATCCGTGAGCAGCGCTTCGCCGCGCACGCGCGGATCGGCGAGCGTGCCGCTCGCGGTGAATTGCAGCTTTAGCATGCCGCTTAAGTCTTCGAGTTGCGGCAACAGCGCGGCTACCGGCGCCAAGTTGCGCATCGCGAATGACAGTCGACCGGAAATCGGTTGTCGATTCGGCGCGGCGTCGGAACGAAATTGCGGTAGCGCCAGTTCTACGGTCCCGCCGTCGCCGCCGGTCAATGCGATCTCGGCATTCGCGCGCAAACCCTGTTCGTCGACGACAAGGCGCGCGGCGCCGCGGTCGTAGGCGAACACGGTATGCGCGGTATCGAGCAGCGTCACCTCGCCGGCGCTGAATTCCGCGCGGCCGTCGGCCTGGCTCAGGCGCCGGCCGTCGAACTGCAACCGAGTGTCGACGCTTACGGTACCGTGCCAGTCGGGCGAGTCGGGCAGCAGCGGCGCGAGCAGCGCGAGCGGCAGCTCCTGGGTCGACGCCACGACGGACGTCGGTTTGCCGCGCGCGCCGTCAAGCGCAACGCACGCGCGCGAGTTCTCGCGGCGCCAGCAGGCTTGCTCCAACTGAATGCGATCGGTCCCGGCGACCAGTCGCGGCTGTCCGGCGAGCGACCAGGTCTCCCCGCCAAGACGCGCGCTGCTGTTTGCGATCGAACCGGTCCAGGCGTTGTCGGTGTAGGCGCCGCGCAGCTCGGCGGTGAGCATGGCCTGCGCCCAACGCGCATCGACCGTAAGCGAATGGTTCAATCGGAAACCGTCGATGCTCAACGCGAGGCTTTCAAACCCCCGGCTGGCCAGCGTGCCTTGCATCGCGGACAGGGTCGCGCGGGAGCGCGTGCGATCGGATAGGTCGACGGTCGCGTCGATCGACGCTTTGCGGATCCGCGCACCGGCGTAGGCGAGCCGCTCGGCGGCGACGCGCGCTTCGATGCGGGGAAGCGCGCGCGCACCGGCTAGGCGGCCGTCGCCGACGACGTTTCCGGCGGCGTTGGGCATCAGCGCGGCTAAATCCGGCGCGCGCACCTTCCACGTGAGATTCCATTCACGATCGAGCGCGCCGTTGATGCTTGCCTTTGCATCGCCCGCGGTGACGTCGACGGCGAACCGCGGGTAGTTGTCGTTGCGGCGCAGCAGCGACGCGCTGGCAGCGAACGTTTGGCCGCGTAACCGGCCATGCGACGCAATATCGGCGCGCAGTTCATCGCGATCGCCGGAGAGCGTCGCGTTGAGCGCGAGCGCTCCGGGCCACTCGGGCCAGGTGACCGCTGGATTGAGCGCGCCCCCCGAAAGCGCCGTGCGCCATCGAAACCGCGGCGACCACGCGACCTGCGCGGTGCCGAGGAGGGTTGAGCCGAGCGTATCGACGGCGACGTCGGTAAACGTAACGCTCCTTCGGTCGCCGCTGGCGCCGGCGCGCCAGCGGGCCGACGGGAAGTCGTCCGCCGTCACGGTGAAGTCGAGTTTGCCGCTGTAGCGCTGATGTGTGCCGGCTGCCTCGAGTGTGCCCTGCGGGCTCGCGAGCACGACGTTGCCCGTCGCGGGCCAGCGCAACTGTCGCCACTCGGCCGCGGCGGTCCATGTGCGATCGATGGGTTGCCAGCGCGCCCGCGCCGTCAGCTGCGTCTCGGTATCCGGGACGCGCAACGCCAGTCGGTCGACGACGACTTCGTCCCCTGCGGTCGTGCCGCTGATCGCGAAGTCGCCGGCGACCGCGCCGATAGCGGCCGTCTTCACGCGAAGCGCTCCGTTTGCCTGATAACGAATCATTCCGCCGTGGGCATCGATCGTCCCGCCCACCTCGAGCGCGTGTTCGCGCAGGCCCAGGCGGCGTGCATCGATGTCCGGGACGCTGGCGTGAATCCGCCACCGCGGATCGGTGACCGGCTGGTAGACCTCCGCGCGAATGTCCGCCGCGATCGGTTCCGTGAGTTGCTGGGTTATCGTGAGATGCGACAAGTTGCCGCCAATCGTGCCGCTTCCCGCGATCGCCGGCCGCGTCGCCGGCAAGACGCGCCACTGGATGCGTAGCGCCCGGTCGGTATCGCCGTTCAACCCAAGAGCGCCGCCGGCATCGATGGTGAAATTCGGCGCGCTGACCTTCAGGCGATCGAGGCGTGCGATTTCCTGGCCGACAAAACCGGCCAGCTCGATCGTATCGATGATCTGCGAGGTGCCGCCGGTTTCAATGCGCACGCGCTCGATTCGAACGTCGCCAATGCCGACGTTCAGCGGCAAACCGAACGTGCGTATACTCGCGCGACGCGTCTGATCTTCGTGTACGCGCACGTGAACCCCAGTGACGGAGAGCGCGTCGACGTGTAGCCGTCCGGCCAGTAACGCCGTGGGCGTCCAGGCGAGTTGCGCACGCTCGATTCGCAGGTCCACGCTGTCGTCGCGGTACGTCAGTTCGCCGATACGAAGCGGTCCAGCGAGCGTGCCGTCGAGGGCATCGATATCGAGCGTGCCCGGAACCCGCTCCTGAAGCCGCGCGTAAGCCCATCGCAATCCGCCTTCGGTTTCGAACAACCACACGAACGCCGCGAGCAGCACGGCCAGCAGCGCCACCGGTACCGACAACGACAGCAACAGGAATCGGCGTTTCACAGATCCGGTCCGATGACGATGTGAAAGCGCCGTGGACGTCCCGGTTCGCTCAGCGCTTCGGCGATGTCCACGCGAATCTGACCGATGGGCGTGCGCCAGCGCAAACCGATGCCGGCGCCTCGTTTAAGCGGATCGTGAAAATTGTTCAAGGCGTTGCCTTCGTCGAAGAAAATCGCGGCGGACCATTTGCCGGCGAGTTGCTGTTCGTACTCGACGCTGCCGGCGAGTAGGTGCGGTCCGCCAACGACATTTCCTTGCGCGTCCATCGGCCCGAGCGAGTTGTAGGGGTAGCCGCGTACGCTTTGGTCGCCGCCGGCGAAGAAGCGAAGCGACGCCGGCAACTGCGCGAAGTTGTTGACCGACGTGCGGGCGGCATCCAAGCGCGTGATCAAGCGGCCGGCGCTCGCCACCGGAAATATCGCCCGCAGTTGCAAGCGCGCCTGACGCATGCTCACGTCCGAACCGAACGTTTCGGTGGCGCCGAGCACATTGAGCGTGGCGCGCGCGCCGCTGCGCGTGTAGATGCGGTCATCGCCCACGTAGTACGTCCAACTAACGCCCGGCAGCACCAGTGTCGTCTTGCCAGTCTGACCGCCGACGTCGAACCGTTCAAGCTGATGCGTGAGCGACAAGGTTTCGAGCAAGCGCCCGCGCACCGTCGATCGGCTTATTGCCAACCGCCGCGTGCTCGCGGTCGCGGTGTCGGTATCGGTTTCCTCGAAGCCGCCGGTGAACCCGAGCTGGTCGGTGCGCGGATTGCGGATCGGAATGAAGTATCCGGCGGTCAGCGATCGGTCGACCTGTGATCCGCGCAGGTCGATGCGCGCGTGGTGGCCCTCCGGATTCAAGTAGTAGCGCTCCCAACCGATTTGCGCGCGCGGGCCGGTGTCGGTGCCGTAGCCGGCGCCGAAGGTGTACTTGTTTTGCGGGCGCCGCGTCAGTTTTATGGTGACCGGGATAACACGGTCTTTGGCTTGTTGCGGGTCGGCGTCGATCTTGATCTCGCTGTAGTAGTTGCTCGTGGTCAGCGCGTTCTGGACGTCGAGAAGCGCTTGCGTCGAGTACGGCGTGCCGGGGTCGATTCGGATGTAGCGCTGGAGCAGCTCCGGCTCGAGCAGATCCTGGTCGACCGAGACTTCGCCGAATCGGTAGCGCGCGCCGGTGTCGACATCGAGATAAATTTCAGCGCGGTAGGCTTCCGGATCGACACGAACCTCATGCCGCGACAAGCGCAGGTCGAAGTAGCCGCGCTCCGACGCGAGCGACTGGATCCGGCTCTTTCCCTGTTCGTACATGGCTTGATTCAACGGGTCGCCGCGTCGGAGCGGGAAGCGCTCGACGACGCTTCGAAACGCCTGGTCGACGGCGCCGTCGCCGCGCAGATTGATCTCGATGGCGGCGACTCGAACGACCGGCCCGGGTTGCACCAGGTAGCGCGCGGTCCAGCGATCTTCGGCGCGATCGAATTCGAGCGAGGCGTCGATGGTCGGCTGATAGTAGCCGAACGGTTTGACGGCGGCGCGAATCTCCTCGGGCGCGGCCGCGTGCAGTCGTCGAATACGCGTTTCCGGGAGGTCCGTGCGGTCGCGTTCCTGATAGAGGGTCAGGGCGTTAAGCACGTTATCTTGCGCCGAGCCCTCGATACCCTCGACAATTACCTCGAGCGTCGCCGCGCGCAATGCGCTTGGCGCAAAGAGCAACAGCGCGATGGCGAATCGTATCCCTCGCAATCGCCGTGCATCGAATCGAAACATTGTTAACCCATGCTTGCGACTTAGCGGCATAATACCGAAAAGCCGCGAGTCATCGGACCGGCAGGTTGAGATTGCACGAACAAGGGGCACCCTGGACATATCGCGTCGCGACTTGGATCGCGACCGGCTTTGGAATCGGGCGCGTACCGTTCGCGCCGGGAACCTTCGGTACCTTGCTCGGCGTGGCGCTTTATCTGGCGCTGCGGGAACTGTCCGCGGCCTCGTATGTCGTTTTGGTGGTGTTGCTGTTCGCCGGTGGTGCGGTCGTGTGCCGCCTGGCCGAGCGCCAGCTCGGGGAAGTCGATCATCGAGCGATCGTTTTCGACGAAGTCGTCGGTTGTCTGTGCACGCTGTGGCTCGCTCCGGCGGGGTGGCTTTGGCTTGCGATCGGTTTCGGCTTGTTTCGACTGTTCGACATTTGGAAACCGTTCCCGATTCGCCGACTCGAACGCTTGCCGAAAGGGATCGGCGTCATGGCGGACGATGCCCTGGCGGGGATTTACGCGTTTCTGATACTGCAGGCGCTCGCCTGGATAAACCGCGCCTATTTTCACTGAGTGGATATCTTAGCCCTAATACTTATCGGTGCCGTTGCGGGCACGCTGGCCGGCGTGCTCGGCATCGGCGGCGGCGCCATTATCGTGCCGGTGCTCGCGGTCGTGTTCGAACGCCAAGGTGTCGCAACCGGCGCGCTAATGCAAGCGGCGATCGGCACCTCGATGGCGACGATCGTGTTCACGGCGGTGTCGGCGACGCTCGCGCATCAACGTCGCGGCTCGATACGCTGGCGAATGTTTTGGAGCATGACGCCGAGTATCGTTGTCGGTGCGTTGGTGGGAGCATCGATCGCACATTGGCTGCCGAGCGAGACCTTGAAGTTGTTGTTCGGTCTGTTTCTGCTGCTCGTTGCCGTTCGAATGGCGTGGCCGACGTTGCCGCAAACGAATCGACCCATGCCACCGGGCCGATGGCTCTCCGCGGTGGGTGGGTTGATCGGGATTCTGTCGTCGCTGTTTGGCATCGGCGGAGCGACAATGTCGGTGCCGTTTCTAACGTGGTGCGGCCTGTCCGCGGTGGAAGTCGTCGGCACGTCGGCGGCGCTGGGAATACCGATCGCCACCGCCGGAACCGTAGGCTATATCGTCGCCGGTTTCGGCGCGGCCGACCTGCCGCCGTTGAGCGTCGGCTACGTTGTGTTGCCGGCGTTCGGTGGAATCGTGGTTGCCAGCACGTTGTTCGCACCGATCGGTGCGAAGCTCGCACACCGCATACCACCCGCCATGTTGCGCCGGCTGTTTGCGGTGCTGCTGGTGATCTTCGGATTGCGCTTGTTACTCGGCTGACCGGTGCCGCCGGTCGACGGTGAGGCCGTGGCGCTCCATGATCTGCAGCCCTTCGATCGCGAGCTCGTAGCCCTGGGCCGCCGACAAGCGCCACCAATGGATCGCATCGTCGAAATCGATCGGGCTTCCTTCGCCGGTCGCCGCCATCGCGCCCAGGTGAAATTGCGCCGCCGCATCGCCGCCGTCGGCCGCCCGTCGCCACCACGATAGCGCTTTGGCAAGATCCCGCTCGACACCGACGCCACGCCAATAAAGCAGGCCAAGATTCACCTGCGCCGTGGCGTGTCCCCGGTGGGCGGCGTCGTTCCACCAACGAATCGCGGCATCGAGGTCTTGCGCCACGCCGTTGCCGGTTGCGTAGGCGACGCCGAGACTGAACTGTGCGCCGGCGTGTCCGTGTTTGGCCGCTGCCAGCCAGGTGCGCGCCGCTTCGGTGTAATCGCCGCCTTCATATAGCGAGAGCCCCTCGCGAAAGGCGGTTTCCATCAAGTCAGGTTCGCGGAATACGGCGAGCGATTTGGCCACGCTCGAGGTTGCGACTGGGTCCGGCGTCATCGCCGCCGCGATTCCGGCAGTGCCGGCGATGAGGACGCCGAAGAATACGGTCGGGAGCAGGCGAGCGCGGAGCGCGGCCGTGGCGACGTTGAAGCGATACGTGCGAACGAAGGTCACCTCAGTCTCGATCGTTGGGGACTTGTAATTAAGTTTAGATCACGATTGGATGTGCACCGGAAACGGGCCGCTTCGGGCGCGTCGATTTTCCGGCACGGGATGAAACTACTTACCGATAACGAACTTACTTCACTGGCGGGCGAAATTGGTCGCGCGCTGGAGCGGGCGGGCGTGATGCTCGCAACGGCGGAATCCTGCACCGGCGGTTGGGTGTCGCGGGTACTGACCGCGGTGCCGGGAAGCTCGAAGTGGTTCGAGCGCGGCTTCGTGACGTACAGCGACGCCGCGAAGTCCGATATGTTGGGTGTGTCCGTGGAAACGCTGGCGCGCGACGGCGCGGTGAGTGAAGCGGCCGTTCGCGCGATGGCGGATGGGGCGCTGGCGCATAGCGGCGCGCAACTGGCGGTCGCGATCACCGGGATTGCCGGACCGGCGGGCGGTACCGAGGATAAGCCGGTGGGAACCGTTTGGTTCGCCTGGGCGCGCGTCGGTCACGACACACGCGCGCGGCGCCGGCAATTCGAGGGAGATCGCGAGGCCGTGCGTCGCCAGTCGGTGGCGGTCGCGCTCGAAGGGCTACTCGCGACGATGCGCTGAGTTATCGCGCGACCGCTGCCGGCCGCGCGTGGGTGACCCGCATTCGCACGACTATTGCGTGCGCGCCGGAATCTTTCCCGCGTCGTCGGAAATAATGATCTCCACGCGCCGGTTTTGTTGGCGACCGACGTCGGACTGGTTATCCGCAACCGGATACGCCTTGCCGTATCCGTGTACGCGGATGCGTCCCGGATCGATCCCACGCTGAATCAGCGCCAAACGCACGGCATTCGCGCGTCGCTCCGACAGGCCGAGATTGTAGGCGTCGGAACCGATGCTGTCCGTGAATCCTTCGACCATGACATGGCGTTTTTCGTAGCGGCGCAAGAACTCGCCGAGCTTCGCCACCACGCGCTGGCCACCCGGCGCCAGTTCCGTGCGGTCGAATCCGAATAAGACGTCTCCGAGCGTAAGCACCAGCCCGCGTTCCGTGCCGCGGGCTTTGAGCGCCGAAAGTTCCTGCGACAGCGATTCGAGTTCGCCTTTTGCGCGTTCCGCTTGCTGGCGCGCGAGATCGGCCTCGCGCGCGCGCACTTCGGCGATGCGGCGAAGCTTCTCGGCGTCGCTCACGCGCGCTTCCAGTATTACCTTATCGCGCTCTGCGCGCGCCCGCGCGACGTCGTCCTCCGCGGCGTTAAGGTTGGCCTGCTGAACCGCGATGGCGACTTTTTTGCGCGCGAGATACGCGCGATGGTTCACGGTCGTGGCATCCGCACCTTGCTGTCGCAGCGTTTCGACCGCACGAAGCGCTTCCTCGGCCTCTTTCAGCGCCACCGGCGCGTATTTGGTGACGCGCGGATTGCTCGCGGCCGCTTGATAGTCGGCATTGGCATCATTCAACAGCGTGCTTTCGACGGGAACCGTTACGCAAGCGGCGAGGAGTACGGCGGTAACCGCGGCGATCAAAAGTAAAAAGCGTGCGTTCATGTCGGCTTCTCCGCTATTGCTTCAAGCCCAGCTCTTTGCGCAGCACGTCGATGCTCTGGTTGAGTTCATCGACGGTTCGCTGTGTCTTAATGGCGAGCGTCGTCACTTGGGCCAGCTCGGCGTCCGCCTCCACTTGTTCCGCCAACAGCCGCGCTTTTTCGTTTTCCTTCTTATCGGCGGCAACCCGCGCGTGATTGAGTTTGGTCTCGGCCTCGCGCAGGATCAACGGCGCATGCACACGCGCACCCAGTTCGATGGCCTGTTTCACGGCGCTGTCCGAGCGCACCAGCTGGGCGTCCGGCCTCGGTGCACTCGCACAACCCGCAAGCGCCACCAGGCCGAGCGCGACCAGCGCCCGCCCCGTCCGACGAAAAGAAACCGATTCGATGCTGACCACGGATTGTCCTCCTTGCCGCCGGCTCTGCGCCACTGGCGCTAACCGCTACGGTAATGGAATGATCGAGGAATATACCACTAATGGCTTGCGGTGAAAGACCGGGGGTGCGGAAGGCCGGCCTGACGTCCAAGGCTCGCCGTGGTCGATAGACCGTGCGAGATTGCATTTTTTGGGTATGTTGCGCGTGGAAGATGCCGGCTCAGTGCCCGGCGCCGGCCTTGGTCCGCAGGGAAATCAGTGCATCGACTTCTTGCCGCAATCGCGCAAGTATCCGGTCATAGGGGAAACTGCCGAGTGAATCGGTTTTGCGTTTCAGATTGACCGATTTTGGCCCGCACCAAAGGCCAAGGTCGGCGTCATCCGTCTCGCCGGGTCCATTGACCCGGCATCCCATGACCGCGATCGTGATCGCGTGTTGCGCGGCGTAGCGCGTCATCTCGCGGACCTCTTCCGCCAGTTCGATGAACGCCTCGTTCTCAACGCGCGAGCAGCTGGGGCAGCTAATGATATTGAGCCCGCCGCGTTCGAACCGGACGACGCTGCGCACGCGGCCGGCGGCGATGTCGGCGAGTATTCGACGGCCGACGGCTATCTCCTCGCTTTTGCGGGCGTTGGGTACGGTCAGCGAGACACGAACGGTGTCCCCGATTCCTCGGCTGACCAGCTGTTCGAAGGCTACGCGCGTCTTAATGATGCCATCCGGCGGCAGGCCGGCTTCGGTTACGCCCAAGTGCAGCGGTACGTCCGGCCGTTCGGCCGCAAACCGGCGGTTCACCTCGATGACGTCGTTCGGGTCGGAATCTTTAAGCGATACACAGTAGCGCGTAAACCCAAGCTTATCGAGCAGCTCGCAGTGTTCCAGCGCGCTCTCGAGCATCGGCGCGAGGCGATCTTTGGGGTCGCGCCCCTCGGCCTTGCTCGGATCGACCGAACCGCAGTTCACGCCGACGCGCAGCGCGCAATCGTTGGCACCGGCGACGTCGACGAGATAGCGCACCTTGTCTTCCCACGGTTTGCGGCGCTCGTGGTGGTAGAGGTGTCCGGGGTTGTAACGCAGCTTGTTGACGTGCGGTGCGACGCGCTCGGCCATGCGATAGTTTTCCTGCAAGTCGGCCGATAAATTCGCCGTCGTTTGGGAGCGAATGGCGCCGAGCGCCGCGGCGTCCTTCGGATTGTCGACGGCGATGCGTACGACGTCGGCACCGGCGGCCGCGAGGTCGTTTATTTGCGCCACGGTAGCGTCCACGTCCTGCGTATGCGTGGCGCACATGCTTTGCACCGCGATCGGATGCCCGGCGCCGATGACGATGGAGCCGATCGAGACGGAACGCGTCGGATTGCGCGGCAGATTCACGGCTGAAGCATACACCACGCCCTGACCGGGCGTCGGCGGGCGCTTACGCTAACCGATATTTCGAGTGCGCGCCAGCGACTTTCTCTCCCTTTCCCGCACCGGCGGGGGAAAGAAGAGGGTGGAAGTATTGCCAGTGGGTCCGCCGCCGGCGCAGCGGCTCGCACTTTAGTGCTTCGGGACTAGGACCCGCCGCCGCAATTGTGGAATAATCTTTTTTTGTTGGTCTTACACGCCATCGGCAATTTCCTAATCGACCACAGCGGTTAAACCGCGGGAGACACCACATGGAGAGCAACAAGGCTAAAGCCCTGCACGCCGCCTTGGGCCAGATCGAAAAGCAGTTCGGTAAAGGTTCGCTCATGCGTTTGGGCGATGCGGGCGTCGTTCAGCCGGTGGCGGTTATCCCCAGTGGGTCGCTTGGCCTCGACATTGCGCTCGGTATCGGGGGATTTCCGCGAGGCCGGGTCGTTGAGATATACGGACCGGAGTCTTCCGGCAAGACCACGCTCGCGTTGTCGGTGGTGGCGCAGGCGCAGAAGCTCGGCGGCACCGCCGCGTTTATCGATGCCGAGCACGCGCTCGATCCGCTGTACGCGCGTAAGCTCGGTGTGGCCATCGAAGATCTGCTTATTTCCCAGCCGGATTCGGGCGAGCAGGCGCTTGAAATCACCGACATGCTGGTGCGTTCCGGCGCCGTCGACGTCGTGGTGGTCGACTCGGTCGCGGCGCTAACGCCGAAGGCCGAAATCGAAGGCGAGATGGGCGAGCCGCAGATGGGTTTGCAGGCGCGGCTCATGTCGCAAGCCCTACGCAAACTGACGGCGAACATCAAGCGCTCGAATACGCTGGTTATCTTTATCAACCAGATCCGCATGAAGATCGGGGTCATGTTCGGCAATCCCGAAACCACCACGGGCGGCAATGCGCTGAAGTTCTATGCGTCGCTGCGGCTCGACATTCGCCGCATCGGCGCGATCAAGAAGGGCGAGGAGGTGATCGGCAGCCAGACGCGGGTGAAGGTCGTAAAGAACAAACTGGCGCCGCCGTTCAGGCAGTGCGAGTTCGATATCCTTTATAACGAGGGCATCTCCAAGCTTGGCGAGCTGCTGGATATCGGGTCGGATCAGGGGGTCGTCGAGAAATCCGGCGCCTGGTATACCTATAAGAAGGATCGCATCGGCCAAGGCAAGGAGAACGCCCGCGACTATTTGAAGGAAAACGAGGCAGTGGCGAGCGAAATCGAACAGCGTATTCGGGAGAAGGTCTTGTCGGCTCCCGCAGGCGCCACCGACGCGACGGAGTCCGCCGCCGAAGAGGAGGTTGAAGCCTGAGTCGTCTCGCGACCGCGATTGACGCCGCCGCCGCGCGGCGCGTGGCTATGGGATGGCTCGCGCGGCGCGAGCACAGTCGTGCCGAAGTGGTCGCCAAGTTGAGACGAAAAGGTTGTGACGCGCGAATCGCGGCCGACGTGGTGGCCGCGCTCGCCGCCGAGAATTATCTTTCCGATGAACGTCTGGCCGAGGTCGTCGCCCGCAGTCGACGACGGCGCGGCTATGGGCCGATGCGCATCCGCAAGGAGCTGGAGCGCAAGGGGCTGGCGGACGAGGCTATCGAACGCTGGAGCGACGCGCGGTCCAAGGAATGGCTGGCCGAGCTCGAACGGGTACGCCGCAGGAAGTTCGGCGCCCGCCCGCCGAGCAGTTTTGCGGAGCGCGCCAAGCAAGCTCGTTTTCTGCAGCAACGCGGCTTCACTTACGATCAGATCCAACAAGCACTAAGCTCCCCGGTAGCGGATTGACCTTCAAGAAACCTCTGATTTATCGCTTGATTCACCGCAAAGACGCAAAGAGCGCAAAGGTTTCATATGGGCGAGTTCGGTATTTTCTTTGCGTCCTTTGCGCCTTTGCGGTGAGAATTGGTTTTCGGGATTTAGAAAAAGCTTCTTCCAAAATAGCGGGTATGAAGAGCAGCGAACTCCGCAGCCTTTTTCTGGAGTACTTTAGACGCAACGGTCACGCCATCGTGGCGTCGGGCTCGCTCGTGCCCGCGGACGATCCGACGCTGCTCTTCACCAACGCCGGTATGGTGCAATTCAAGGATGTATTTCTCGGCGTCGACCGGCGTCCGTATACGCGTGCCGCGAGCAGCCAACGCTGCGTGCGTGCGGGCGGCAAGCACAATGACCTTGAGAACGTCGGCTACACCGCGCGCCACCACACATTTTTCGAGATGCTCGGCAACTTCAGTTTCGGCGATTATTTCAAGCGCGAGGCGATTCGTTACGCTTGGGAATTTCTGACGCAAGAGCTGAAGCTTCCGGTGGAGCGCCTGTGGGTCACCGTCTATAAGGACGACGCGGAGGCCGCTGATATCTGGCTCAAGGAGATCAAGGTTGACCCGAAACGCTTCGGCCGGCTCGGCGAAGCGTCGAATTTCTGGGCGATGGGCGATACCGGCCCATGCGGGCCGTGCAGCGAAATCTTCTACGACCACGGTCCCGGCGTCGCCGGCGGCCCGCCCGGCAGTCCGGACGAAGAGGGCGACCGCTACGTCGAAATTTGGAATCTCGTCTTCATGCAATTCAATCGCGATCGAGCGGGCAAGCTTGCGCCGTTGCCTAAACCGTCGGTCGATACCGGCATGGGCCTCGAACGCCTCGCCGCCGTGATGCAGGGCGTGCACAGCAATTACGA
>DASWLD010000208.1:0-2352 GCA_036396275.1 Burkholderiales bacterium | reverse complement strand
AATATCCTCGCGGCTGGTCATCACGAACGGACCGTGTTGGACGATCGGTTCGCGCAACGGGCGGCCGGCGACCAGGATGAATCGAGCGCCGTCGGCGCCGGCGCGAATATCGACGCCATCGCCGTTGTCCAACACCGCGAGAGAATGCCGCGGGAGCTTGGCATCGCCGATAGTCGCCTCGCCCTCGAAAACGTAGACGAACGCCGCGAATTCCGCCGGGATCGGCTGCGTGAATACACCGCTAGGTTTCAGCGTCACGTCGAAATACGACACGCCGGTGTTCGGGTCATGGATCGGGCCGCGCGTGTCGCCGTATTGACCGGCGATCACTTTGACGCGGCGGCCGTCGGCCTCGACCACGGGAATCTTCTCCGGGCCGAAGTCCTGGTATTCGGGATCGGACATCTTTTCCTTGGCGGGTAGATTGATCCAAAGCTGGAACCCGCGCATCAGGCCGCCCGTTTGCTGCGGCATTTCCGAGTGGATGACGCCGCTCGCCGCCTTCATCCACTGAATTCCGCCCGAGCGCAAATCGCCGCGGTTGCCCATGCTGTCTTCGTGCAGCATATGGCCGTCGATCATGTAGGTCAGCGTGATGAAGCCGCGGTGCGGGTGATCCGGGAAGCCCGCGAGATACAGATTCGGATCGTCGCTGCCGAAATGATCGAGCATCAAGAACGGGTCGAGGTGCCGCAGCCGCGGCGTACCGATCGTGCGATGCACGGTAACGCCGGCGCCCTCGGTGACTTCCATCGCCGGGACGAGCTGTTGAGTGCGACGCGGCGTCACGGAGCTGGTTTGCGGCATGGTCATCAATGACCGCTGATTTTCGCGTGCAACGGTTTTGTTGCTTCGAATTGTTGTTCTTGCGCGGCGCTCGCCTCCTTTTGATATTTCGACTTCCACTCGCTGTACGGCATTCCGTAGACGGCTTCGCGCGCTTGGTCCGGGCTCATATCGACGCCGCGCGCCTTCGCGGCGGCGACATACCACTTCGATAAGCAATTGCGGCAAAAACCGGCGAGGTTCATGAGGTCGATATTTTGTACGTCGGTGCGGCGTTGCAAGTGTTCCACCAGCCCTCGAAACGCCGCGGCTTCGAGTTCGGTGCGCGTCTGTTTGTCCAAATTCGTCTCCTAAGCCGGAAAATAAGGATCGAGGATACCAACCGTCGCCGCGTTTTGCATCCGACCAAACGCGCGCTTTCGATTCGGCCAGGTTGTCGAAGGTGCGGTAACATGGGAACTCGTTAAACGCCCGCGGGAGGATTTCCCGATGCTGAACGTAAACCCGCAAATTGTGTGTTTGTTAATCGAACGCGCGCGCGAGTTTCACACGAAGCCGGGAACGGCGACCGCGGAAGAGACCGATTTACCGACCGTCGACGCGGCACTCGATGCCCTCGCGCCGCACCAGGCGGACGCGACCTTTCTTGAGTTCAAAGCGGTCGTCGACGACCTGGAGCCGGACCAGCAAGTGACGCTGGTTGCCTTGATGTGGGTTGGACGCGGCGATTTCGAACCTGACGAATGGCGCGCCGCGTTCGAGCAAGCCGGTGACGGTTGGACGCCGCACACGGCCGAGTATCTTCTCGCGACTCCGCTCGTGGCCGATTACCTCGAGGAAGGGTTGTCGGCGTTCGGATATTCGTGCGAGGAATAGCACGCACGGTTAACGCCTATGCCCCGCGCGTGATCCGGAAGCATTGATGAATCTTCGGATTGCGTTCGAAGTCCTTCGGAATCGTGCGTCGCGTGATGTCTTCGACATTCAGATCGGCAAGCGCTTCTCGATCGAGCTTGAACCGCTGATAGTTGGTCGAGAACAGCAGCACGCCGCCCGATTCGAGTAGTTCAGCCGTCTTGCGGATGAGGTCGACATGATCGCGCTGGGTATCGAGCGCGCCTTCCATGCGCTTCGACCGCGAGAACGTCGGCGGATCGAGAAAAATCAATCCGAAACGGTCGGCGTGCGATTCGTCGAGCCAGCGGATGACGTCCGCGCGCAGCAAGTGATTGCGCGATGGGTCGAGGTCGTTGAGCGCGAAATTGCGCCGTGCCCACTCGAGATAGGTGCGCGACATGTCGACGGTCGTGGTCGCGTCGGCGCCGCCGAGGGCGGCGTGCACGGTCGCGGTGGCGGTGTAGCCGAATAGATTGAGAAAGCGTCGACCGCGGGCAAGCCGGCCGATCAGCATTCGCGTCGGTCGGTGATCGAGAAACAGTCCGGTGTCGAGGTAATCCGTGAAATTCACCAGGAATCGGCACGGTCCCTCGCGCACCTCGTGGAACTCGCCGCTTTCCGCGAGCTTTTCGTATTGACCGCGGTCTTTCTGGCGCCGGCGCAGCTTGC
>DASWLD010000207.1:0-4564 GCA_036396275.1 Burkholderiales bacterium | reverse complement strand
TCGTGAGCTTCAGCACGACTTTTCCTTGCAACGATGGGTCCGAACGCAGCGCGCGATTATATATCGTATAGATCGAACCCTTGTTCCGGTCGAACACCAAGCGTATCTCTTCGAGCGCGCGACTGGCCTTTCCGCCGCCGCGGCGCACGCTCCCATCGCCACCGCCGCCCTCGCCGACCGGGCTCGATACGTGTGTCGTGCCGCGACTGGCGAGTCCGCCCCCGCCGGTGTCGCGGCTCAGCCGCGCCGTGTTTATGCCGCCGCTCCCGGCTTTCGCCGCCGCCGTAATCAGCGCGCGCTCCGATGCGCGCCCGGCGCCGCCGGGTCCGGCCGCGGTGATCGCGCCTTTCGCCAACTGCGGGGTCTTTTCGAGCTTCGTGGTTACCGAGTTGTCGCGCAAATCGGCGAGCTCATCCTTGAACGCGAGCAATCCCGAACGCTCCGCTTTCGCGCGGGCGGTCTCGACTTTCTTTTGGGGTTCGATCTTCTTGGGTTCCGCCTTCTTCGGCTGCGGCTTTGGTTGTTCCTTCGGCTTTGGCAGTTCCGGCTGTTTCGCGGCAACCGGCGCCGGCGGCGCCTGCCGCTCGACCAAGAGTTGCGCCAGTCGCGGCGGCAACTCGTCCTCCTGCTCGCGGGTTATTTCAGGTAACGGCAGGAACGGCCAGGCGAGCGCGAAGATAAGGAAGATCAGCAGCGTACGTTTCAGAATCTTTCGATAGCGACGCTGCTCGTCCTCGGGGATTGTCCAAGGCAACTCGGGCGAATGATAAAAGGCGGCGTACATCCGTAATCCCTACGATCGACTTTCGCGACGCAACACCGCGAGTGATATGTTCTCGTATTTGGCACGCACGCACGTCAGCATGATTCTCTTCAGCAGACGATAGGGAATTTCCTTGTCACCCATGATCGTGATGTCGCGGGCCTTCTCTCCCTTGCCGCGCGCGCGCCGCGATTGGTAGTCGAGTTCCTCCTGTAGCGGTTGAATCAGCTCGCTTCCGGTTTTCAGCGCGTCGCCGACGGACGCGACTTTACGACCCTGAACCAGGATGTCTTGATCGTTGACCGTTACCACCAGCGTGGGCTTCGGACTTTTTTCCGCGACCGATTCCGGCAGCCGCACCGACTTTGCGGTCGGCAGCACTTCGCCGTCGCTCGAGTTCACCAGCAAGAAAAACACGAGAATGGTGAAGATATCCATCAGCGACACCATGCTAAGCCCCACGAACTTGCGGGTTCGCTCGTGGCGACGTTCCATGCGTTGGGCGCGACGGGAAGCGAGCATGAGCTATCGCGCTCCTCTGGCCGTACGGATCGGCTTGCTGGGTTTCGCGCCGGTCTCGTCGGCGGCGGCGTTGGCTCGTCCCGGCGCATCGCCGATGGCGATTTCCGGGAACAATTCGTAGCGCTGCTTCACCCCGTTGCCGGCGACCTGATACAGGCGCACCGCGTCCATGACCTGCACCAAAATATCGTACGACGTATTCGGTTCCGACAATATGGTGGCTTTGGTTTTGTCCGGAAAGCGCTCCTTAATTTGCCGCAGCGTCTTCGACAACTCCGCGTAGTCGTGTCCCGTGGCGCTCTTCTCGATGCGCCGGAGCACGCCGCTCGAGCGCTCGCCGATCTCGAGCGCGTCGGCGCGTACGATCACTTCCAATTGCAGTTCCCGCTTGGGGTCCGGCGCCGCGGTCGAACTCGGCGGCAAATTCAACTCGAGAATCGTGAGGCGCGTGAACACCGCCGTGATCAACAGAAACGGAACCAGGATCACCATCAGATTCATGAACGCGGTGATGTTCATTTCCGCCGGCTGAATCCGCCGGCGGCGCAGGCGACGTCTCATTACGCGGCGGCCTCGCGCTTGTCGCCGACGATGTTCAGAAACTTCACCGCCGCCATTTCGAGGCTGTCGACGATTTGGCCGGTCTTCGATTGCAGCACCGAGTGCACCAGCAGCAGCGGAATCGCAACGATCAGTCCGAACGCGGTCGTGTTCATCGCCACCGAAATACTCGACGATAACAACTCGGCTTTTTCCGCCGGGCTCGCGTTCGCGACCGCCGTGAACGCCTGGATCAGACCGATAATGGTGCCGAGCAGCCCGAGCAGGGTCGCGATGTTGGCGAATGCGGCCAGATAGTGCGTGCGCCGTTCCAGACGCGGAATCACTTCCATCAATCCTTCGTCCATCGCCATCTCGATGTCTTCGCGGCGGCGCGCGCTGCGCAAGCGCCCGAGACCGTAGTTCAGAATCTTCGCAATGGGTACGTTGGATTTGCCGGTCGCCGCGGCTGCCTGCTGGTACTTGCCGCTTTGCAGTACCGGCATCAGCTGCTCCCACATGCGGCGATTGCTGAAGCGCTCGCGGCTGAGGTAGAAGTAGCGCTCGAGCGCAACCGCCGCGCCGATCGCCAGCACCAGGGCGATGGGATACATGAATATCCCGCCCTCCTGGAAGAAACGCACAATGGTCGAATAGGTTTCCATACTTCTCTCCTACAGAAAGTACTGCGGGTTATTTGACTTTCGATTCGGTCGCCGCCGCATTGGGCGACGTCGACACATCCTGCAACAGCGCGTGGTATTGCACCTCGCGCCGGAACACGTCGCGGTCGATCGGGGCCAGCGCTTCGTCCAGCAAACTTTGCGCCGGACGACCCACGAGATCCGTCGGCAGCGGCTGCTTCCAGGGCACGATATAAAGCACCTTGGGAAGCTCGCGACTGCCGGTAATTTGCGTGCCTTCGAGATCGGCACGATCGGCGGCGTGGGACGACGCCGCCGCGGCGAGCAGCGCGAAAAGTATCGGCAGGCGATGCTTGTTCATCCGTTGCGCTCCCCTTTGTTTCGGTCCGCCGCTTGACTGGTACGCCGCTTTAGATCCGCGATCCATTTTTCTACCGTACCGGCTTCCCCGGGCGCCAACGCGCGATAGCGTTCATAGTGCGGTAACGCCCGATCCGGTTGCTGCAAATACAGGTCGTACAAAATACCGAGATTCAGATGCGCGTAAGCATAGTCCGGGTCCAGTTCCAGTGCCCGACGATACGCCTGTTCGGCGGCATCGAACCGACCTTCGGTACGACGCACCCTGCCGAGCTCGTTGTAGTAGGCCGGACGCGGATTCAGCGCGATCGCGTGCTCCAGCACCTTCACGGCATCGGCCGTGCGGCCGGCACGAAAGTAGAGTATGCCGAGGTTGGCATACGGACCGGCGAGCGTCGGCTGGCGCTCGGCCAGCGCCGTCAATTCGCGCTCGGCTTCCGACAATTTGTCGACAACCATGAGTCCAAGCGCGTGCTCGTACGCTCGGCGCCACTGCGGATCGACGACCGGTTCGGAGGTTACCGTTTTTGCACCCGGAGTCGTCGCGCGCTGGATACCGGCGCAACCGACCAGTACTGCCGCCAGCACAACAAGCAGCGCGACCCGAAAATTTCCCTCACCCCTTGCCCGATCGACATGGAGATGCTTACCAACCTCCCCTCTCCCCAAGTGAAGAGGATCGCGCGCAGCGCGCTCGGCTCGCTCCCTTCTCCCAACGTGCAGAGGATCGCGCGAAGCGCGCTCGGCTCGCTCCCCCCTCCCTCCGGGAGAAGGGGTGGGGATGAGGGAACACCGGCCCTCACCCTTTGCCCTCTCCCGAAGGGAGAGGGGAAGTCGGAGAAAGTCCTTTATATTAATGAAGGACACGAATCACTCCTTCGCTCTTTTCGGCTTTCGCGTACTGCACCGGCACCAGCTGGCCGAGCGATGTGATGCTTTTCTTCACCCATTGATCGTAGATGCCTTCGCGCAGCCGCCGCACGTTGATCTTGTGCAACTCGATCGCCTTCTCCTCGAAGGGATAGGCTTGCTCTTCGAGCAGCACGTTATACTGTTCCAATTCCTCGCCTTTCAGCCCTTTCGGACGCTGCGACTTCAGCAACGATTTACCGAAGTCCTGGTATACGGAAGCAGTGTGATAGGTTGCCGCGGTCGCCACTTGCGCGACGCCATAGTCGGCCGCCGCGCCGTAGGCATCGAGCACCTTCTGCATGCTCGCCTTCTTGAGCTTGAGACTCTGTTTCAGCGGTTCGACCAACCGGACGCTGCGGTATTGCTGTGCGAGCGGTTCAACCGCGATCAGCGCGCACAATGCGCCGAGGTAACGCGTTCGATCGGTACGCTCGCGCCCGCCGCGGCGCTCGGCATCGACGAGGTTCCGCGCCCAGGCGAGGCGTTCGCTCGACTGCCCGTGCTTTTCGGCGAGTTGCACCAGGTGATAGCGGGCTTCGACAGCCGGCGCGAGCGGGGTCGGAAACTGTTGCACGTAGCGCGCGTAAACGGTGGCGGCGTTCTGCGGGCGATTGGCCTTCTCATACAGCTCCGCCGCCTGCCACAGCGCCTCGCGCGACACGACCGCGTCCTTCTTGCTGCCGGCAAGCGACTCCAACGCGGCGGCGGCCTTCAACGGTTGGCCGCCCTCCAGGTAAACGACGGCGAGTTTGGCCGGCACATCGGCCTGCAGCGGGTGCTTCGGAAACCTTGCGCCAAAATCTTCGAGCGTCCTTGCCGCGTC
>DASWLD010000206.1:0-6074 GCA_036396275.1 Burkholderiales bacterium | reverse complement strand
CAACCCGCACCGATGCACGATATCGGTCGCCTTACTCGACCAGGGGGACAGCGTGCCGACGCGTGGAACGACCAGCAGCAATTCGCCGCTCGGCGCGGTCTCGATCGCCTCGGACTGCGGACCGTAGCGCAATAAGCGCTTGAGCGTCGCCATCTCCGCCGCGGTGAGTTCCGCGGTGAGCGCGACGAAATGCCAGTACCGCCCGTCAAGCGCGCCGATTTTCGGCACGCCTTCGCGCGCACCGGAAAGCAGCCGCTCGTGTCGAAAATCGGAGAGCGCCCGCGCGCCGGGTAGGCTCAAGACCTGTAATCCGCCGGCGGCCGGCGAAGCGACGAAAGTGGATCCGGATCGGCGGCTGCTCATCGAGGCGACATTGCGGCGAGCACGTGACGGTCACGACGGATCAAGGCCATGGCCGAGGGCTCAAGATTAGGGAGGTTCTGATTCATCGCCCCTCTCCCCAAGTGAAGAGGATCGCGCGCAACGCGCTCGGCTCACTCCCTTCTCCCTCCGGGAGAAGGGATGGGGATGAGGGAACGCCGGCCCTCACCCTTTGCCCTCTCCCGAAGGGAGAGGGGAAATCGGTGAACGTATCCATGCCGGTGGGGAGAGGGGATGGGGTGAGGGAAATCACGTGAATTCTTGAGCGCGGCTCCCTCACCCTAGCCCTCAGATCCCTCTCGCGCATCCTGCGCTCTCGGTAATCCTCGTGCATCCATGTACGTCGCCGGAGGGAGAGGGAATTAATCGAAGTTTCCCTGGAAGGATAGCCCACGGGCGCACCCGATGAGGTGGAAAATCTAAGTTCGGCGCGCTCGACCAATTACTTCAGTTGCTCGTACAGCAGGCTCAAAATCCGCTCGCCGGTTTTCGAGGCCTCCGGTTCGCCCTGCTTGTCCAACACCTCGACGCGGGTACCGTCGTCGGCGGAACGTATTTGTACCTGGTACTGGTTGCTCGGCGGCGGCTCGCTGCCGCTAAACAGGCGGGCAAAGAAACCCTTTTCCCCGGCCTTGTTATCCGGATCGATGTAGCGCACGTAGTAGATCCCTTTCGAGCGGTCGCGATCCTCGACCGTAAAGCCGATACGATCGAGCGACAACCCGACGCGGCGCCAAGCGCGTTCGAGACTGTCTTCCAGCGTCAGCAGCGCCGCGCCGTTGCCGTTGTGCGTAAGCTTCGCGCTCGGGGCCGGGCTCGATTCCGCCGGTGTGCGACTCGAAGCGCCGGCATCGCCCGACGCCTTCGCGGTAACGGTGTCGCCGGTTTGGTCGCCCGCGAGAAACGCGACGAGGCGATGCAGCATCTCGGCTTCCAATTCCGGATCACGCGGCCGCGGTTTCCAACCGGCCTTGGCGCCCGCAACGAAATCCGAGTCGTCGAGCGCCAGCTCCTGCATACCGGAATGCGCGAGATAAACTTCGGTCGTGCCGGGCTCCACCCCACGTTCGAGACGCACGCGGTATTTGTCGCGAACCCCGACGGAGAAGAAACTCTTGAACCATTTCGCGAGCTTGCTATCGCTGGCCGCACCCACCAGTGCGTAGTTTTCCGCCCAGTCGGTTTCGATCAATCCCGCGCGCGCATTTTCCCGCGCAATCGACAAACCGTTCTTGGTCAGGAAATCGCGCACCTCGCCCCACACGGCGGCGGGTTCCGCGCTCACGACGACAAAGCGCGCTTGATCTTCGCGCGCCAGCCTGACGTTCGCGTTTTTCGGCAACACCGGTTCGGAACCCGGGCGACGCGATTCTTGGCGACCGGCATAGCCCGAATAGGTCGCGCTACCGCCCGCACTACCTTCCGGGCGCGTCGCCGTGGCGGTCGCGGCGAGATCCGGCGGCACTTCGAGCGGCGGCAGAGATCGGGTATTGCGGTAATCGATCGTGCGCGCGCCCGACACGCCGCCGCAGCCGCCGCCAAGCGCGGCTATCGATACGAGCAAGACAACGGCGGAGGGAGAAATTCTCATGGCTGGCCGGGGCGTCATTCAACTGAACCGGCCGCACGCAACGCGGCGCGAACCGTCTCGTGATATTGGTCCGCCAGCGGCGTTAACGGCAGCCGGATTCCGTTCTCGATCAACCCCATCTGCGCAAGCGCCCACTTCACCGGGATCGGATTCGTTTCGACAAACAAATTCTTGTGGAGTGCCGCCAGTTTTTGATCGACGGCACGCGCCCGTTTGGCATCGCCCGATCGAGCGGCGGCGCACATATCGTGCATCAAGCGCGGCGCCACGTTCGCGGTCACCGAGATTACGCCGCGGGCGCCGAGCAATATCGACTCGCACGTAACGCTGTCTTCGCCGCAATAGATTTCGAAAGCATCGCTGACGAGCGCCTGTATTTCCCGCACCCGTTCCGCTTTTCCGGTCGCCTCCTTGATGCCCACTATATTAGGTATCGCGGCGAGCCGCGCCACCGTGGCCGGCAGCATATCGCATGCCGTTCTGCCGGGAACGTTATATAGGATCTGCGGTATCGCCACCGCTTCCGCGATCGCGCGGTGATGGCGATACAATCCTTCCTGCGTCGGCTTGTTGTAGTACGGCGTTACCAACAAACAGGCGTTGGCGCCGACCTGTTTCGCGCAACGGGTCAGCTCGATCGCCTCACTCGTGGAATTCGCACCGGTTCCGGCGATCACCGGAACACGACCGCCCGCATAGTCAACCGTGAGCTTGATGACCTCACAGTGCTCATCCATGTCGAGCGTCGGCGACTCGCCGGTCGTACCGACCGCGACAATCGCTTCGGTGCCGTTTGCGATATGAAAATCGACCAGTCGCTTCAGCGCCGCGCGATCAAGCGAATTATCCGCGCGCATCGGCGTGACCAGCGCGACCATACTGCCTTGGAACATGTGGGTCTTATCGACTACCGCAAAACCACGGACTCGTCATGGTACGTTGGCCCATCGGTGGAGACAAGGCACGCGGCCGGTGCGCCGCCGAAACGTCACGGCTTACGACACCGACGTGGTGACATAGCGGTATATCTGAACCGTGCTCGACCAATAGTCGCGCGGTAATCCCGCTTTCAGTTTTAGATACCCCAGGAATTCACGCGGATCGGCGACCGACTCCCACACCGCCGGCAGAAACGTCCCGCGGCGGCCGAGCTCGTTCAAGATCAGTCCGTCGATGCCCGGACGAAGCTGCGCCAGTAAGTCCTCCTCCGAAATGAACGTCATGGGTTCGGGCGTGCCCAGAATCGAGATGTGCACGTCGAGGCGTTCGAACTCGGCCGCCGCCAGCGGTGCGAAACGCGGATCGCGAAACGCCGCCGAGTAAGCGTTCTCGGCCGTGTCCACGATCAACGGCTGAAACGCTTCGAGCGTGCCGATACAACCGCGCAGTTCGCCGCCGATCTCCAGGGTGACGAACGTCGCGGCATGGCGGCGCAGCGCCGCTGACTGCGCGGGAAGATCCTTGACGGACGCGGACCGGCCTTCGAGACCGCCCGCGATCGCCGCGCGCGCGGCGTCGAGCAGCGTGCGGCGATCGGGCGCATCGAGCGCGTCGACGGCGCTACTCGATGAGGTAGGCGCCATATCCCACCACCTGGTTGCGCGGACCGGCGGTGTCGCCGGAGTTGCGCAAATCGATCGTGCGCGCGGTGAGTCCGCGGCGGCGCGCGACGTGCAGCAACCCGCTCACCGGATTGCGGCCGCACGCGGATTCGTAATCGAGATCTTCGTAGCGGAGCTGCTCGATCGCCTCCGACGTCGCGCGGTCGAGTTGTTGCGCGATCGCGTATGAATGGTAATGACTGAGATCCGAGCTGATGACGATCAACGTTTCCGATCCACCCCACAACCGTTCGAGCACTTCACCCACCTCCGCGGCGGTCGCTTCACCGACCACGAGCGGCACGAGCGTAAAGTCATCGAGCAGCGTCTGCAAAAAAGGAAGGTGCACTTCGAGACTGTGTTCCTCGGCGTGCGCATCGTCGCGCGCCACGACTTGCGGCAAATCCGCGATTTGCGCCATCGCGGCTGCGTCGATCGGGACGCGCCCGAGCGGCGTTTCGAAATACTCCGCGCTCGGCCGCGCCAATCCGCGAAAGCCGACGCGATGCGCCGGGCCGAGCAGCACGACGCGATGAATCCGCGCGCGCGCCGACTCGAGCCGCGCGTAGGCCGACGCCGCGATCGGTCCGGAATAGATATAGCCCGCATGCGGCACGATGATCGCTTTCGGAGCGGGCGCGGCGCTTGGCGTCACCTCCGACAAGAAGCGACCGAGGTCGGCTTTGAGCGTACGCGGATCGTCGGGATAGAACAGTCCGGCAACGGCGGGCTTACGTACGGTGGTCATGGCGGTGACCTGCGAATGGATTCGTCTTAAGATGGAGCGCGCCGGTGAATTTTGCAAGCCGCGGTTGAACGCGCCGGCGCCAACCCCATCTAAAGCTACCGTATGGCCGAGGAAACTTTTGATTCCGCCGTTCCCACGAAGTATTGGCACCGCCTCGACGACGGGCGCGTTCAATGCGACGTGTGCCCGCGCTACTGCAAGCTGCACGAAGGCCAGCGCGGACTGTGTTTCGTGCGCGCGAATCGCGATAACCAAATCGTTCTGACGACCTACGGCCGTTCAAGCGGCTTTTGCGTCGATCCAATCGAGAAGAAGCCGCTCAATCATTTTCTTCCCGGCACGCCGATCCTGTCGTTCGGCACCGCCGGTTGCAATCTTGCCTGCAAATTTTGCCAAAATTGGGACATCAGCAAATCGCGCGAATGGGACACGCTCGCCGACAGCGCGACGCCGGAAACGATCGCGCACACCGCCAAGCGGCTCGGTTGTCGCAGCGTCGCGTATACCTATAACGATCCGACCATCTTCATGGAATATGCGATCGACATCGCGCAGGCGTGCCGCGAGCAAAATATCAAGTCGGTCGCCGTCACCGCCGGCTATATGTGCGAGGAGCCGCGCGCGGAATTCTATGAATACATGGACGCGGCGAACGTCGACTTGAAAGGATTCACCGAAAACTTCTACTGGAAGATCTGCGGCGCGCACCTGGCGCCGGTGCTGGACACTCTCAAGTATCTCAAACACGAAACCAAAGTCTGGTTCGAAGTCACGACACTGCTCATCCCCGGGCAAAACGATTCCGACAAGGAACTCGAAGAAATGACGCAATGGGCGATGGAGAATCTCGGACCCGACGTGCCATGGCACTTCACCGCGTTTCATCCCGACTGGAAAATGACCGACATTCCACCGACGCCGGCCGCCACGCTCGTGCGCGCGCGCCGCATCGCGATGAAGAACGGTTTGCGCTACGTCTACACCGGCAACGTCCACGACGAAGACGGCGGCTCAACCTATTGCCATCACTGCAACGCCAAGCTCATCGGCCGCGATTGGTACGTGCTGACGGCATGGAATCTGGACGAGAACGGCGAGTGCCGATCCTGCGGCACGCCGCTTCCCGGCGTATTCGAAGAACGCCCGGGCACCTGGGGCGCGAAGCGCCTGCCCGTGCGGCTGGCGCATGAAGCAGCCTGATCGCTCCCGGTATCCGAGAAGCATGAGGTCAGCTGGTGGCTTCGGATTTGATCCCCTCTCCCCTTGCGGGAGAGACCGCCCGGCCACATCGTTGCCGCGAATTATGCCCATGAACCGGGCGGTCTCTTCCCTCACCCCTTGCCCTCTCCCGAGGGGAGAGGGGGAGTTGGTTCGCTGGCGCGGTTCATGGGTAGGGTCAGGGTGAGGGGGCATCAAATCCGACATAACGCATGATTCACCGCAAAGACGCTAAGAGCGCAAAGAAGAGTACCGATATTGTCTGGCAAATCCTTTGCGCTCTTCGCGTCGTTGCGGTGAGAATTAGATCTATAGATATCGTCTCGCACGCCTTTCTGGAAATCTGATTGCGGAGAAAACAATGGCCGAAGCATACATCGTCGCGGCGGCACGCACCGCCGGCGGTCGCAAAGGCGGACGGTTGGCGAATTGGCACCCGGCCGATCTCGCCGGCCGCGTGCTCGACGCGTTGATCGAGCGCACGCACGCCGATCCGGAATTAGTCGAGGACGTCATCATGGGTTGCGTCGGCCAA
>DASWLD010000205.1:0-19278 GCA_036396275.1 Burkholderiales bacterium | reverse complement strand
GCGCCAGGGCCGCATGACCGACGCGCAGCGCAGCGCGCTCGAAAGATTGTGGCCGCGGTATGGGGTGACGCTGGGCGAAATGCCGCTCGATCTCGCGGCGATTTTCGAGCGCACGGCACCGGCGATTCTCGATATCGGTTTTGGAAACGGCGACGCCTTGCTCGAACTGGCGAAGACGCACTCAGACAAAAATTTTATCGGGGTGGAT
This sequence comes from Burkholderiales bacterium, assembly GCA_036396275.1. Classification (GTDB taxonomy): domain Bacteria; phylum Pseudomonadota; class Gammaproteobacteria; order Acidiferrobacterales; family Sulfurifustaceae; genus JACQFZ01. Next base: position 19,070 of record DASWLD010000205.1, on the reverse strand, counting down.
GTGCATCGCCCCGGGGTGGGCAGTCTGCTGCTCAAGCTCGAGGCGGGCGATCTCGGGAACGTCCGTGTCGTCGTCGCCGATGTGAACGACGTGCTGGCGCGGCTCGCGCCGGGTTCGCTCGATGGCGTGTATCTGTTTTTTCCCGATCCTTGGCCGAAGAAGCGTCATCACAAACGCCGTCTCGTGCAGCCGGCGTTCGCGAAGCGGTTACACGATGCGCTGAAACCCGGCGGCTACATTCACTGCGCAACCGATTGGGAGGACTACGCCGTGCAGATGCGCGACGTACTTGAAGCGACGCCGGATCTTGTTAACGTCGCCGGTGCCGGACGTTACCTCGAACGTCCGGCGTCACGGCCGCGGACTCGGTTCGAGCAGCGGGGTGTGGCGGCTGGGCGGGTCGTGCGGGACTTACTCTTTCGCCGACGGTGAGTTCTCGCCGCTTGGCAAACGAAGGATCGGTCGCCGGCTATTTCGCGGCGCGCGCGGAGGGACCGCCGTGTGCGGCGATCAGTGCCCACTTTTCTTTCGGCGACAGCAGGCGCACCGAGCATTCGCGCACCAGCGCCGCCGAGCGGTTTTCGCATAGTTCCTGGTAACGCAGTTGCACCGGTCGGCGGCTGCGCGTGTAGCGCGCGCCGGTACCGTCGTTGTGCTGGCTCAGGCGCCGCTCCAGATCGTTCGTGATACCGGTGTAAAGGGAACCGTCACGGCACTCGACCATGTATACGAGCCACGGGCTATCTGCGTTTGGGAGGGATTTCAGCCCCGAACTTTCGGACATAGGATTTTAGTTGTCGGCTGTCGGTTGGCGAATCTGTGCCACCGGCAGCCGCGGTCCGCGGTTGCCGGAGTGCATCGCGATTATCGAGCTAGTTCAGGCGTGAGACCATGCGCTCGAGTTCCACGATCCGCCGGTGCAGATCGCCCGCCTCCGGATCGGCGGGATTGAGCGACATGTATCGGCGAAAATCCGTCAGCGCCGGACCGAAACACTCAAGGCGCTCGTACAATTGGCCCCGTTCGCGTACCTCTTCGGCGCGGTCGGGGGCGATCATCAGGATGCGGTCGAGCGCGGTTAGCGCTTTCTGGTAGTTTTGATTGTTGATGTAAATAGCCTTTAGGTTGCGCAGTACGCGCAGCAGAATCTCCTTCTTACCGGCGGTCTGCAGGAGCGGCGCGAGCGGCGCGCTTGGCGCGTTTTCTTCGCCGAAGCGGTCGCGCAGCCGCTGCACCAGGTCTTCCTCGCTCAACACCGCGCCGCCCAAGAACGGGTCGAGCACGATATCGCCTTCGTCGGTTTCGGTCTTGACCAGGAAATGCCCGGGGAATGAGATCCCTTGCAGGCTGAGGCCGATCCGCCGGCCGACCTCCATGTACAAGATCGAAAGGGTAATCGGAATGCCGAGCTTGCGATCGAGCACTTCGTTCAAGAAGCTGTTGCGCGGGTCGTAATAGTCGTCGGTATTACCGCTGAATCCTTGTTCATCGAACAGAAATTCATTCAGCGCGACCACGGTGTCCTCGAATGTGGCGTTCGGCGGAAGCCGATCTCGCACGTCATCGGCCAATCTGTCGATGTGACGCAGGTAGCGCCCGACGTCCATGCCGGGATAATCGTCGGCCACCATGAGCAATGCCGCTTCCGCGAGGTTCAGATCCTCCTCGGAGCGTTGCAGCAGGTCTCTCAGCTTTGTCACCGCCGTCGATTGCATTGTGCGCATCGCTTGTTGATCTCAAGTAACTATAGCAAAGCGGCACGACGCGTCCGGTGAACGCGTCGGCGCGGTGACGAAAAGCGTCACCGACATTAAAACCTGTAACGACGGAGACTTACCGACGATCGTCGGCGCGACGGCGAACCGGCGCTCGCGTGTTGGCGTTCCTACCGTTCATCCGCATACGGTTTTGTTCGCGTCGCACACGACGGCGTAGCATTCAATGTTTCGCGTTCGCGAGGTACAACCAGGTATCGACCACCGTGTCCGGATTGAGCGAGATACTTTCGATGCCTTCGGCGAGCAGCCACTGCGCGAGATCCGGATGATCGGACGGCCCCTGGCCGCAAATGCCGACGTACTTGCCGGCTTGGCGACAGGCGGCGATGGCGCGATGCAGCAGCGCTTTCACCGCCGGATCGCGTTCGTCGAATTGGCCGGCGATCACGCCGGAATCGCGATCGAGGCCGAGCGTAAGTTGCGTGAGATCGTTCGATCCGATGGAGAAGCCGTCGAAATGCTCGAGAAAATCTTCCGCGAGAATCGCATTCGACGGTATCTCGCACATCATGACGACCTTTAACGAGTTGTCCCCGCGTTTTAGGCCGTTGGCGGCGAGCAGCTCGATCGTCGAACGCGCTTCCGCCACGGTGCGCACGAACGGCACCATCAACTGCACGTTGGTCAAGCCCATCACGTCGCGCACTTGTTTCAGCGCGCGGCACTCGAGCTCGAAGCAGTCGCGAAACGACTCGGCGATATAGCGCGCGGCGCCGCGAAAACCGAGCATCGGGTTCTCCTCGTGCGGCTCGTAGCGGGCGCCGCCGATCAGGTTCGCGTACTCGTTCGATTTGAAATCGGACAGCCGCACGATCACGGGCTTCGGATGGAACGCGGCGGCGAGGGTTGCGATGCCTTCGGTCAACTTCTCGACGTAGAAGCGGACCGGGTCGCCGTAGCCCGCGGCGCGATCGTCGATCGCGCGCTTCACGTCCTCCGGCTGCTGCGCGTAGTTCAGCACCGCTTTCGGGTGCACGCCGATCATGCGATTAATAATGAATTCCAGACGCGCGAGCCCGACCCCGTCGTTCGGCAGCCACTGGAAGTCGAAGGCGCGCTCGGGGTTGCCGACGTTCATGGTAATTTTCACGGGAATCGGCGGCATCTTGCCGAGGTTGACCTCCTTCACCTCGAAATCGAGCTTTCCTTTATAAACCGTGCCGGTTTCACCCTCGGCGCACGACACCGTGACCATTGCGCCCTGCGGAATCGCCCCGGTGGCGTTGCCGCAGCCGACGACGGCCGGAATACCGAGCTCACGCGCCACGATCGCCGCATGGCAGGTGCGACCGCCGCGGTTGGTGACGATGGCGGCGGCGCGCTTCATCACCGGTTCCCAATCGGGGTCGGTCATGTCGGCCACCAGTACTTCGCCCGATTTCACGCTGTCGAGTTCGGCCGTGCTTTTCACCACGCGCGCGGCGCCGGCGCCGATGCGCGCGCCGATGGCGCGACCCTCGATCAGCACTTCACCGCGCTGTTTGAGCTTGAAGCGCTGCAATGTGTCGTGGCGCGCGCGGCTTTTCACGGTTTCCGGGCGCGCCTGCAATATGTAGAGTTTGCCGTCGACGCCGTCCTTGCCCCACTCGATGTCCATCGGCCGGCCGTAGTGTTCCTCGATGATGACCGCCTGGCGCGCGAGGCTTTGCACTTCGTCGTCGCCGATGCAGAAGCGCAGTTGCTCCGATTTTGGAACGTCCACCGTTTTCGTGGTTTCGCCGCCGCCGGCTGCCTCGGCATAGATCATCTTGATGGCTTTCTCGCCGCGGGTGCGCTTCAAAATCGCGGGGCGTTCGGCACGCAACGTCGGCTTGTGCACATAGAACTCATCGGGATTGACCGCGCCCTGAACCACGGTTTCGCCCAGCCCATAGGCGGCGGTGACGAATACCACGTCGCGAAAGCCGGACTCGGTGTCGAGCGTAAACGCGACACCGCTCGCGCCTAAGTCGCTGCGCACCATTTGCTGAACGCCGGCCGAAAGCGCGACGTCGTCATGCTTGAATCCGTGATGCACGCGATAGGCGATCGCTCGGTCGTTGAAGAGCGACGCGTACACGCGTCGCACCGCCGCCAAGACCTGTGCTTCGCCCCGAATGTTTAGGTAGGTTTCCTGTTGGCCGGCGAAGGAGGCCTCCGGCAGATCCTCGGCCGTGGCCGAGGATCGCACCGCGACGGCGAGATTCTTGCCGCCCCGTTTCTCCAGCGCGCGATAGGCGTGAGCGATCTCTTGTTCGAGCCGCTTGGGCAGCGGCGCCGCTAAGATCCATTCGCGAAGCTCGCGCCCGGTCGCCGTCAGTGCCGGTACGTCGTCGACATCGAGACCCGCCAAGCGCGCGCGTATCCGCGTCGTCAGTCCGCTTTCGTCGAGAGAAGCGCGAAAGGCATCAGCGGTGGTGGCGAATCCTCCCGGCACGCTCACGCCGGCGGCCGTCAGATGGCGAATCATTTCGCCAAGGGAGGCGTTCTTCCCGCCCACGCGCGGGAGGTCCTTTATACCCAGCGCCTCGAACCACTCGACCCAGTCGCTCATTCGTTATCTCCTACGCCGGTTTCTCGTATTCATGCGAGATGCCTATCGTAACCCCGCGATCTCCGATGTAACCTGACGGAGATCAATGACCGGGGTATCGCAGCTTCATACCATGGACGCCTATTCAGGTTTTGTCGGCGGCATTCGTTATGGATCGTGACGTTTTCTTCGTTTCCGACCGCACCGGCATCACCGCCGAAACGCTCGGTTTGAGTTTGCTGGCGCAATTTAACGAGATTCGCCTGAAAAAGCACACGCACCGTTTCATCGATTCCCTGGAAAAAGCCCAAGCCGTGGCGGAGGATATTCGCCGCTCGGCACGGGAGAATAATGTACCGCCGATTGTCTTCAGTACGCTGGTCGACGAGAACATGCGCCATGCAGTCGAGGCGGTAACCGAGGCCGTGTTCTTTGACTTGGTCGAAACGTTCATCGCGCCGCTCGAAACGGCGCTCGGTCAGCGATCGTCCCATGCGATCGGTCGTCCCCGCAGCGGCATCGATCAAAACAAGTACGGCGTACGCATGGATGCCGTCAATTTCGCATTGACCACCGACGACGGCTTGCGCACGCTCGACTATGGCCGCGCCGATGTCATCGTTCTCGGCGTGTCGCGCTGCGGCAAGACGCCGACCTGCCTGTATCTGGCGCTGACGTTCGGCGTTTACGCCGCGAATTATCCGCTGACGGATGAAGACCTCGAAGACACGCGCCTACCGTCGGTGTTGGCGCCGCATCACGCCCGGCTTTTCGGACTCACCATCGATCCCGTTCGGCTCCAACAAATCCGCTACGAACGCAAGGCAAGCGGAAACTACGCGACGCTGAAGCGCTGCCAGTACGAGATCGCCCAAGCGGAAGCGATGTTTCGCACGGAGAACATTCCCCACCTGCCGGTAACGGCGGTATCGGTCGAGGAAATCGCCACGACCGTCCTGCACCGCATGAAACTGCAATGGCGCTTGGCCTAAGCGCCGGATTTCCGACTGGCACGCAAAATGCAAATTTTGGACGGAATCATGCGGGCCTTCAGGGCAAGGGGACGTATTGGCGCAGGACGGCAATGGCTCCGGATGGACGCTGGTGGTGGAATCTTCCGCCACGCTGCGCCGCGCGCTGCAACGGGCGCTCGCGGCCGGGCCCTATCGCGTCGTTGCCACCGCGTCCTATGAAGAGGGATTGCAGCGGCTGAGAGAATCGGCGGCGACGCCGCCGGTCGCCGTGCTGGTCGGTTTTCCGGTGGAATCGACCCACGCCGCCGACGCGCTCCTCGCTGAATTGCATATGCCTGAACGTCTCGGCGTTGCCGCGGTGGTGTTCACCCATGCCGCGACTGCCGCGGCGTTCGACTGGGTGGCGCGCCGCGCACGCGCGGCCCTGCTGCTTTGGGAAGAATACACCGGGTGCCTCGAGAGCATTAGGCGCCTCACCGCGCCCGCCACGCCCCCGGGGCCGCTCCCGCTTGCCCAAAACGATATTCGTATTCTTTTTGTCGACGACGCCCGCACGGTGCGGGAAGGCTACCAGCGCCTGCTTGAGCGCCACGGTTACCTCGTCGAAACGGCGGCGAGCACCGCCGACGCGCTGGCGCTCGCCGCGGCACGACCGTTCGATATTGCGATTGTCGATTACTACATGCCCGGCGGCAACGGCGATGAATTGTGCCGGCGTCTGCACGCGGACCCGCGCACATCGGAAATCACGACCGCCGTGATCACCGGTACCTATCTCGATCGGGTCATCAAGGATTCCCTCGATGCCGGTGCGATCGAATGCATGTTCAAGAATGAATCGCATGAGCTGTTCCTTGCGCGAATCGCCGCGATGGCGCGCGGCGTAGGCGCCAAGAAAGCGATCGACGCCGAGCATCACCGACTCGCCGGCATCCTTGCCTCGGTCGGCGACGGCGTATACGGCGTGAATCAAGCCGGGCAGATCACGTTCATCAATCCGGCCGCGCGCGACATCCTCGGTATCGAGGAATCGGAGAACGTGATCGGCGCGTCGGCGCACGACCTATTCCACTACGCCGACGAGGACGGCAGCCCGAATCCGACCGACACTTGTTTCCTGCAGCAGGCGTATGCCATCGGCGACGAGCTGCGCGGCTGGGACACGGTGTTCTGGACCCGGGCCGGGCGGCCGGTTTCCGTCGAATGCACGGTGTTTCCGCTGCGCGTCAACGAAAACCTCGAAGGTTCCGTGGTCGCGATTCGCGACGTGTCCGACCGCCGCGCGTTGGAGCGCGAACTGGTATGGCAGGTGAACCACGACACCGTGACGCGCCTCTGCAACCGCAACCATTTCGAGCGCGCGCTCGAAGCCGAGGTGTCGCGGCTGAAGCGCAGCGACGAGCGCAGCGCGCTGCTCTACATCGATCTCGACCGCTTCAAGTACATCAACGACACCGCGGGGCACGCCGCCGGCGACCGGTTGCTGTTCGAAATCGGCAACCAGTTGAAAACACGATTGCGCGAGGCAGACACGCTGGCGCGGCTCGGCGGCGATGAGTTCGCCATCATTTTGCGCAACGTCGACGACGACGGCGTGCGCGCCGCGGCCGACGGCTTTCGCGAGGTGCTGGAGCGGTTCAATTTCGTTTACCGCGACAAGCCGTACAAGATCAACGGCAGTATCGGGGTGGCGTTGATCGATCGCGATTCGCAGTCGCCCGGGGAGGTACTGGCGAACGCCGACATCGCTTGCCATATCGCCAAGGGCCGGGGGCGCAATCTCACGCATCTGTATCGGGCCGAAAGCGACGAGAAGATGGCGATGCAGTTCGAACTCGGCTGGTCGGTGCGGCTCCAGGACGCGTTGAAGGAAGACGGCTTCGCGCTTGCGTTTCAGCCGATTTTGCCGCTGCCGATGCTCGACGCCGCCGAGCTGCGGAGCGAGCGCGGGCGCGTATGGCGGCAGTACCTCGGTGGCGGCACGGCGAGCGAGCGCCAGTACGAAGTGTTGGTGCGGTTCGCCGATCGCGGCGGTGCACTTGTCGCGCCGGCGGCGTTCTTGCCGTCGGCCGAACGTTTCGGCCTGATGCCGCAGCTCGACGCCTGGATTGTCGGACACGCTCTGGCGAAACTCGGGCAACTGCATCGCGCGGGCGACCGCGTGACGTTCACGATCAATCTTTCCGGCCAGACCATCGCCGCCGAAACGCTGGTACCGCTGTTCAAACGCAGCGTGAACGAGTACGCGATCGACCCGCGCTTCGTGATTTTCGAGATCACCGAGACCAGCGCCATCGCCAACGTGCAAGCCGCGAAACGGCTGATCGATGAAATGCGCGATATGGGTTGCCGATTCGCGCTCGACGATTTCGGCATCGGTTTTAGTTCGCTCTATCACCTGAAGCACCTGCCGATCGATTTCATCAAGATCGACGGCCAGTTTGTGCAAGACATGGTGGCCGACTCCATCGATCGCACCATCGTGGCGTCGATCAACGACATTGCGCACTCGCTCGGCAAGCAAACGGTCGCCGAGTTCGTCGAAAGCCGGGAAATTCTGGCGATGTTGCACCAGCAGGGGGTCGACTACGCGCAGGGGCACTACATCGCCTCGCCCCAACCCGAGCCGCGTTAGCGCGGCGAGCCGTTCGGTATCGCGAAGCAGTCGAGATCGTCGGCGAACGCCAGGGGGCCGCCGTAGTCCTTGCGAACGGCCGTTTGCATCATTTCCCGTGCCTCGCGCGTTGCGCGCGGGCGTTGCGTTAGCACCAGTCGCTTTGCTTTCGCCTGCGCGGCGAAGCGGCCGACGGTGGAGATTCCGTTGTTCGCCGCCGCGCCGATGTCGTCGGCGATCAGCAGATCGGCCGCTTGCGCCAAGCGTTTCAAATGCTCGCTGTCGTCGGCGAGAGCGCCGCCGATTACGATGCCGCGATCACCGACCCGCAGGCGCCAGGCAAGCACCGGCCGGCCCTCCTCGACCACGTAGGTCGCGGCGGCACGCACCCGCGGGGGCACTGAAATTTCCACGATCTCTTTTTCGCCGCGGCGCACTCCGACGCTGGGCGCGCGCGTTCGCACGTCGTGCGGCTGAAGCTTGAAACCGTCCTTCGCGAGCGGGTTCAAAACCCCGCTCAGCTCACGATATGCGCCGCGCGTCCCATCGAGCAGCGTACGCACGAAGGAGACCGTCGACGGCGCCAAGCGACTGCCGGTCGGACCGTACAGCGGCAGCGCGCGCGCGCGTCCTTCGCGCTGAGCCGCCGCGATGACCGCGGGAAAATCGAGCGCATGCGCGGCATCCAGCCGCGTGAATAGAATCACGTCGACATCGGTGGCGCGCGCGCCGCTCTCGCCGAAGCGCAGGGCGCTGCCGGTGCCGGCGTCAACGAGTACACGCGCTTTGCCGTCGATCCAGATGAGGTAGCTACTCGCGGCGCGACCGTCGGTGAGGTCGGCGTCGCCCGATCCGAGCACTTGCAGGCGCACGCCCGCGCCGTCGCAGGTGTCCGGGTACAAGACCTCGTCCGCCGCCGCGGGTAGCGCCGCGAGCGCAGCGGCTAGGATCGCCGCCCCCCGAAAAATCACGCGGGCCCCACGCGATCGATGCGGTCGAGCCGAATGCGTCCGATCTCGCCGGTCGAGAAGCGGTAATGCAGAAATTCCTTTCCGGCTTCGGTTTCGAGGTCGAGCGGCAGGAGCGTGCGGGTAAAGCTGACGTTTTCCTCGTGCCAGACGACGTGGAGCCGCTGACGGTGCAATATCGCGAGCTCGAGTTCCGAGTAAACGTCGCAGGCGATCGGACGGTACGGCGTCTCTCCGCCCTCAATCTTCTTCACGGCGCGTCTCCACGGTGGTCAAGTTGCCGTCGGCGTCGGCGGCGATTCGAAAGACAATCGGGCGGCAACAAACATAACAGTCCTCGGTATACGTTTGACCGCCGGCGCTTGTATCGATACCGGTGTCGAACGCTTCGCCGCAATACGGGCACTGCACGGCGCGCCAGTTCAGCATGACACTGGTGTGCTGTCCCGAAAGTAACCTGCCAAATTCGAGCGCCGCATCGCTCGACTCGCCGCCCCTCATCCCTGGCCCTTCTCCCGAAGGGAGAAGGGAATTCGCGTCCCTCTCCCTTCGGGAGAGGGGATGGGGTGAGGGAGATTCTCGTAAAGATATTTTCGGGACACCACACTAGTCTACCAGCGGTGGACGCAACGAATGCAATCGGCGGTCGCCGTTGCGGGCGCAAAAAAAGCGCCCCCTTGGCGGGGGCGCTGCTACGTATCGACGAAATGAGGAAGTATCGTCCTTTTACGCGGTGGTGTTACTTCTTCTCCTTTTTTGGCTTCGGACACTTCACGTCCTTGCCGCCTACTTGGACCATCTCACCCGGCTTCTTGTCCTTGCACGCGGCCATGAGCTCTTTTTCATGTTTCGCGGCGAAGGCGGAACCGCTGGCGGCGGCGACGAAGGCAACGGCGATCAAGCTCAACAACGTCTTTTTCATTTGGAACTCCTCGATCATTGTGTAACTGTTAATGTTACTAAGCCGATTCCTGGCTGAATTTAAGCGGCGCATCCTGCGCAGCCGCTGACGAGCAATCGCTGTGCCACGACCGCCGTGGCCGCGCGCGCGAGTCGTTTATTGTCGAAACCGGCTTGCATACAATGGTTTCAACGGATGCCACGCACGCGATCGAATCCGGCGCGGGTGGCGCCACCTACAATATTTGCAGCTTGTCTCCTTTTTTCGAGGTTGACGCGTGCCCATGCTACCGGGGCGATTGCAGCGCAAGGTCTTGCTGATCATCTCGGCAATCGTCGTCATTCCGATGTTGGTTGCGGGCTGGCTCGCCGCCGAGTGGGTGTCGACCAATTTCGAAAAGCGGCTCGAAGCCTGGATCGTCGAAGTGGCGCGCACCAATCAGAACTGGGTGCTCGCCTATCAAACGGACGCCGCCATGCTCGGGCGCGTTCTCGCGGACGATCCGGTTTACGTCCCCGAACTCGTTTCCGATCCGGAGGCGACGCTCCCCACGCCAGTCGCCAAAATCGCGCAAGAGTTGGGGCTGAGCCTGATTCAGATTTACTCGCTGCGCGGCAAGCTCCTGTACTCGTCGATCCCGGTTCAGGTTCATTCCCGCTGGGAGTCCGGACAAACCGGCGCGGTGCTGCGCGTGGTGCGCGACGGCCGCAGCATGCTCGCCGCCGTCGGCATTACGCCGGTGCCGCGCCAAGGTAAACCGCGGTATTACCTGGTCGTCGGGAGTCTGCTAGGCAGGGACTTCGCGAACGAGTTGGCGCAACTAACCGGGCTCGACACCCGCATCTACTATCGCGACGGGCCCGCATACTACGACTTGTTTTCACATCCGGATCAACCGATGGGACTCAGCCTTCCGAGTGCGGATTCGCTGTGGCGCCTGGAGGTTGAGCAAAAGCCGTACTACAGCGGACACGCGGAAAACGGCGAATATCGCGGCGTGTACACGCCGTTGGTCGACTCGACCGGCCGCGTCGAAGCCGTGATGTTCAGCGGGCTCGCGCGCCGCACCGTTCAGGACGTTCTGACCAACCAGATTGCATTGTTCTCTTGGATCGCACTGCTTGGCGTTGTCATCGGCGGGCTGACCGGTTGGCTGGTGAGCCGGTTGGTCCTGAAGCCGATCGCTTATTTGCGTAACGTCGTGCTGCAATTGGCCGGGCGCAATTACAACGCCAACGTGCCGATCCACTCGGACGACGAACTCGGCGACTTGGCCAAGGCGTTCAACGCCATGGCCGCGCGGCTGCGCGCCGCGCACAGCGAGGAGCAGCGGCGCTTTCAGCGCGACAAACTCGCCGCCATGGGGGAACTGTCCGCCGCGCTCGCGCACGAAATTCGCAATCCGATCGGCGTCATCAACACGTCGGCGGCGATGCTCGACAAGCCCGGACTCGACAGCGCGAAGAAATCGGAGTTGACGCGCATGCTGCGCGAAGAGAGCATGCGGGTGGCGCGTCTCGTGCAGGATTTCCTGCAACTGTCGAGACATCGTCCGCCGAAGCTCGAAACGATCGATCCGGCGCTTCCGCTCGAGCGTGCCTTGGCCGCGAGCCTGGCCGGCAACGACAGGGTCGTGGCGCACCGGGACTTCCAGCACGGGGGCGCCTGTATTCAGGCGGACCTGTCGTTGCTGCAGCAGGCATGGAACAACATCCTCGCGAATTCAATCGACGCGATGGCCCAGACCGCCGGCGCCGAATTGCGCCTGACGTCTCGAATCGAGGAGCGAAACGTGTTATTGACCGTCGAAGATAACGGGCCCGGCATCGCGGCGGAAATTCTGCCGCGTTTGTTCGAGCCGTTCTTTACGACGAAAACCTCCGGAACCGGTCTTGGCTTATCGATCGCTTACAGTCTGGTCGAGGCAAACGGCGGGCAGCTCGAAGCGCTGCCGCGGACGCGCGGCGGCGCGCGATTCGTAATGCGGTTTCCGGTGAGCGAAGCATCGTTGGAGGCGGCGTAGCGCGCTGGCCCGAGACATGAAGGTCAAACAAACGTGAAACGGACCGTAATGGTCGTCGACGACGAACAGAACATGCAAGCGGTCATGCGCATGGTTCTGGAGGAAGCCGGCTACGACGTCATCGCGGCCGAGAGCGCCGAAGCGGCGTTGACACAGCTGAAGAGTCCGGCGCTCGACGTGATCGTCACCGACTTGAAGATGCCCGGCATCGGCGGCGAAGAACTCGTGCGCCGCTGTCGCGGCGCGCGTCCGGATGTGCCGGTCATCATCGTGACCGCGCACGGAACCATCCGATCCGCGGTCGCGAGCATCCGCGACGGTGCCGCCGACTACCTGGCGAAGCCGTTTGAGCCGGAGCAACTGGAAATATCGGTGCACAACGCGGTGAAGCTGCGCGACATCCTGCGCGAGAACGAGCGCCTACGCGCCGCCGTGGCCGAGCCCCGCGCTCACCGGCTGATCGGCGTCAGCGCCGCGGCCCAGCGGTTGTTGGCGCAAATCAATCAAGTCGCGCCGTACCGGACCAGTGTTTTAATTACCGGCGAATCGGGCACGGGCAAGGAGCTGGTCGCGCGCGCGATTCACGAGCTGTCGCCGCGAGGGGACGGTCCGTGGGTCGCGATCAACTGCTCGGCCATTCCACGCGACCTGTTGGAAAGCGAATTGTTCGGCTACGTCAAAGGCGCCTTTTCCGGCGCGGCGCAGAATCGTTCGGGCCGTCTGGAGCAAGCGCGCGGCGGAACGCTGTTCCTCGACGAGATCGGCGAACTCGACCCCGCGCTGCAAGCAAAGCTGCTGCGCGTGCTGCAGGAGCGCGAGTATTCGCCGCTCGGAGCCGACGACGTGCGCACGTTCGACGGGCGTTTTCTCGCCGCCAGCAACCGCGACCTCAAAGCGCTGGTGGCGGCGGGGAGGTTTCGCGAAGATCTCTTTTACCGTCTCGATGTTTACAACATCCACGTGCCGCCGCTGCGCGAGCGACGCGACGACATCACGCTGCTCGCAAGCACTTTTCTGGAAGAACTCGCGGCGGAGATGAACAAGCACGTCGCCAAAATCAGTCCGGCCGCGCTTGACGCGCTCGCTCGCCACGATTGGCCGGGCAATATTCGGGAACTGCGCAATTCACTCGAGCGCGCGATACTTTCGTGTGCCGGCGATTCCATCGACGTGCTCGATTTGCCGCCCGGTCTGCACGCGCGGACCGCGAACGCCGCGCGCGCGCCGGTCGCGGAACTCGCCGCGTCGCAGGGGCTCGATCAGTGGTTGGAAGAGGTGGAGCGAGGCGCTATCCTCCGCGCCTTGGCGCAAACCAACGGCGTGCAGGCACAAGCGGCGAAAATTCTCGGTATTGCCGAACGCAGTTTGTGGCACCGGGTGAAGAAACTCGGAATTCAAATCGGCCGCACCGTGGCTTGACGCGTCAACGCGCGGCCGGCACGCGCAAGGAGACCCCATGGTGCTTTCGGCGGCGACTTCCGCCTGGCTGCAATTCGCGATCTGTGCGCTTCTGATCGGCGTCGCCGGTACGCGGCTGTCGCGCTACGGCGACGTGATCGCGGAAAAAACCGGCATGAGCGCCACCTGGGTCGGGTTACTGTTGATGGCGACCGTCACGTCGCTGCCGGAGCTGGTGACCGGCGTCAGCGCGGTGTCGCTGGCCGACGCGCCGGATATCGCCGTCGGCAACGTCCTCGGCGCGTGCGTCATCAATCTGTCGATGCTGGTGGTGCTCGATCTGCTCGATCGCGGCGAATCGGTCTACACGCGCGCGAGCCAGGGACACATACTTTCCGCGGGCTTCGGCGTGATTCTCGCGGGCTTCGTCGGCGCCAATCTCTTGTTCGCGCAACACGAATGGGTCCCGGCGATCGGTTTCATCGGTCTGTACAGTCCCTTTATCGTGCTCGTCTATCTGGTCGCCATGCGCACGCTGTTTCGCTACGAGCGTCGCAAGCGCGCCGAGTTCGTCGAAGAGAAAGTCGAGCGCTATCCGCACGTCTCGCTGCGACAAGCCTACCTGCGCTACGCCGTCGCGGCGTTGATCGTGGTGGGCGCCGGCGTCTGGCTGCCTTATATCGGCGAACAGCTCGCGGTCGCGATGCAGTGGCGGCAAAGCTTCGTCGGTTCGCTGTTCATCGCGCTCGCGACAACCCTGCCCGAAATCACCGTGACCATCGCGGCGCTGCGCCTCGGCGCGGTCGATTTGGCCGTGAGCAACCTGCTTGGCAGCAATTTGTTCAATCTACTGATTCTCGCGATCGACGACGTTGCGTACGTCAAGGGCGCGCTGTTATCGCACGTGTCGGCGGTGCACGCGGTGTCCGCGTTTTCCATGGTCATGATGAACGGCGTTGTCGTCGTCGGCTTGCTGTATCAGCCGCGCGGCCGCGTGTTTCGCACGGTCGGTTGGGCCAGCCTGGTGCTGCTCTCGATTTATTTGATCAATGCTTCGTTTCTTTATCTCTATCGCGGCTAGCGGGAATGACGAACGCGGTTAGCGCGCCGGACGATCGCACGTGGCATCGTCGCACGGTCGAGGACGCGGCCCGCGATCTCGGCACCGACGTGCATCGTGGTTTGGCGCCGGCGGAAGCGGCGCGACGATTGGCCGAACACGGGCCGAACGCCATCGTCGAAGGCCGGCGCCGCGGGTGGCCGCGCATGCTGCTCGATCAGTTCACCGATCTGATGATCCTGATTCTACTGGCCGCGGCCGTGATTTCGGGCTTTATCGGCGATGTCGTCGACACCGTCGTGATTCTCGCCATCGTCGCGTTGAATGCGATCGTCGGTTTCGTGCAGGAGTTTCGCGCCGAACGCGCGATCACGGCGCTGAAGCAGATGGCGGCGCCGAGCGCGCGCGTCGTGCGGGGCGGCCAGACGTTCACCGTCGCCGCATCGGCGCTGGTGCCCGGCGACGTCGTGTTGCTCGAGGCCGGCAACATCGTGCCGGCGGACTTGCGCCTGGTCGAGGCTCATACGCTCAAGACCGAGGAAGCGGCGCTGACCGGCGAGTCGCAGCCGGTCGACAAGCGCGTTAGCGCGTTGCACGAAGCCGATCTCCCGCTCGGTGATCGCCGCAACATGGCGTACAAAGGCACGCTCGTCACCTACGGTCGGGGGCGCGCCATCGTGGCGGCGACCGGGATGCACACCGAGCTCGGACGAATCGCCGATTTGCTCGCGCAGGCGGAAGAAATGAGAACGCCGCTGCAACGCCGCCTGGAGCGCTTCGGCCGCGCGATCGCCGCGGCGGTACTGGTCTTATGCGCGATCTTGTTCGGCGTCGGCGTGCTGCGCGGCGAGCCGATTTTGCTGATGGCGCTGACCGCGATCAGTCTCGCGGTCGCCGCTATTCCGGAGGCGCTGCCCGCGGTGGTTACCGTGGCGCTCGCGTTCGGCGCGCGAAAGATGGCGCGCGCAAACGCGCTGATCCGCCGGCTGCCGGCGGTGGAAACGCTCGGCTCGGTGACCTACATCTGCTCCGACAAGACCGGGACGCTCACGGAAAACCGCATGCGCGTCGAGGAGGCGTGGTGCGACGGCGAGCGCGTGACGCGCATCGATGCTTCGCGGCGTAATCAACCCGCGTGGTCGACGCTTCTTTCGGCGCTCGCGCTCAGCAACGATGCGCACGCCGGTGGATCGGGCGAGGTACTCGGCGATCCGACCGAGGTGGCGCTGTACGAATCGGCCGCGCGGGTCGGCGTTCACAAAGCCGAGTTGCTGAAGACCGCGCCGCGCGTTGCCGAGCTTCCGTTCGATTCCGAGCGCAGCCGCATGACCACGATCCATGAATCGCGTGAGCGGTCCGACTCCCCCTCTGCCTCCGGTGACGTGCAGGGATGCACTAAGATCGCGAGAGACAGGATGTCGGAAGCGATCAGAGGGCAAGGGGTGAGGGAAAAGCCGGCTCGCTTCGTCGCCTACACCAAGGGTGCGCCGGAAAGCGTGCTGCCGCTCTGCCATCACGCCTTGAGCGGCGATGGCAACGTCGAGTTTCATCCGGCTGAAACGGAGCGGGCCGCGGAGCAAATGGCCGGCGACGGACTGCGCGTGCTGGCCGTGGCGAAACGCGATTGGTCGCATCTGCCCGAGTCGCTCGATCCGAAACACGTGGAGCGCCACCTGACGTTCATCGGCCTCGTCGGGCTGCTCGATCCGCCGCGCGCGGAAGCGAAGGAAGCGGTACGGCTGTGCCGCACCGCCGGGATCACGCCGGTGATGATTACCGGCGACCATCCGGCGACCGCGCGCGCGATCGCCGAGCGTTTGGAAATCGCCGCGCCGGGCGCGAAAGTGCTGACGGGTCGGGAACTCGAACGCTTGTCACTGGAGGAATTCGAAGCGCAGGTCGAGCACGTGCGCGTGTACGCGCGCGTCGCGCCGCAGCAAAAGATAAAAATCGTTCAGGCGCTGCAAGACAAGGGCGAGTTCGTCGCCATGACCGGCGACGGCGTAAACGACGCGCCGGCTTTGAAGCGCGCCGACATCGGCGTCGCGATGGGCATTACCGGCACCGACGTCGCCAAGGAAGCCGGGCACATGATTCTGCTCGACGACAACTTCGCCACCATCGTCAAAGCAGTGCGCGAGGGTCGGCGCATCTTCGACAACATCCGCAAGTTCATCAAGTTCGTCATGACCGGAAATTCCGGCGAGTTGACGACGCTGATCCTGGCGCCATTTCTGGGGCTGCCGATTCCGCTGCTGCCAATCCACATTCTTTGGGTCAATCTCGTGACCGACGGCTTGCCCGGTTTGGCGCTCGCGGTCGAGCCGGCCGAGCGCGGTATCATGCAACGCCCGCCGCGTCCGCCGCGCGAGAGCATCTTCGCGCACGGCATGTGGCAGCATATCGTATGGGTGGGTTTGTTGATCGGCGCGCTCTGTTTGTTCACCCAGGCGTGGGCGCTGCGCCAGGGTGCCGCGCACTGGCAAACGATGGTGTTCACGGTGTTGACGCTGGCGCAGATGTTTCATGTCGTCGCCATCCGCTCGGAGCGCGACTCGCTGGTGCGGCAGGGGTTGCGGTCAAACCTGCCGTTGCTCGCCGCCGTGATGTTGACGTTTCTGTTGCAGCTCGCGCTTATTTACGTGCCCTGGCTGAACGCCATATTTCAGACGGCACCGCTCACGGCGATGGAATTGGGATTCTGTATCGCCGCCTCCGCGATCATCTTGCTCGCCGTCGAAATCGAAAAGGCGCTGATTCGCGCCGGAGTACTGTACCGCCCGCAGACAGCCGCGGTCTCCATGCGCTAGGATACACGCGCCGATAGACGGCGAGCGGTTCGCACCCGAGGAGTGACCCAATGTACAAGATCCTGGTTCCGGTCGATGGCTCCGACAACGCGCTGCGCGCGTTGCAGTACGCCGTGGGCACCGCTAAAGATCACAAGTCCCCGAGCATCCATCTGCTCACGGTTCATCCCGAGCCGGTGCTGCAGGGCTCGGTCACCGTCTACCTCGACAGCGATAAGCTGAAGGAGGTTTACCGCGAGCAGGGCGCGGTCCGGCTCAAGCGCGCCGCCGCTCTGGTCGAACCGTCCGGCGTGCCGTGCACGCAGGAAATGATATTCGGCGACATCGCGCCGACGATCGCCGGTCGCGCCGACGAGCTCGGCTGCGACGTTATCGTGATGGGCACGCGCGGGTTGAGCGCGCTCGGGAGCCTCGTCCTGGGTTCGATCGCGAACAAGGTCGTGCATCTCGCGCAGCGTCCGGTCACGCTGGTCAAATAGCGCGCGCGCCTCAGAGCGCGATCGTCTGCGCCGGCTCGGCCGCGGTCGCGGGGAGGCCGAGTTGCCGCGTCAGTCGTGTTTGCAGCGCCGTCATCTTCTCCGGTTCACCGTGCACGAGGTAGACGCGCGGTCGACGTTCGGTGAATCGGCCGGCCCATTCCACGAGTTGCGACTGGCCCGCATGGGCGGAGAAACCTCCTAAGGTGTGGATCTTCGCCCGGACCACGATGTCCTCGCCGAGCAGCCGCACCGTTTTCGCGCCGTCGACGAGCGCTCGGCCGAGCGTACCCCGCGCCTGAAACCCGACGATCACGACCTGCGCGTCATTGCGCCAGAGGTTGTATTTCAGATGGTGGCGCACGCGCCCGCCGGTGCACATGCCGCTGCCGGCAATGACGATAGCGCCCGCGGTGATTCGGTTGATCGCCATCGACTCTTCGGTCGAGGGCGTGAATTGCAGCGGCGGCAGCACCCGATGTTTGCCGCCGTGCGCGCGAGTACCGGGGATTTGGCCGTTCAGCAGCGCCTCGTGCTTTCGGTACACCTCGGTCGCCGCGATCGCCATCGGGCTGTCGAGAAAGACCCGCTGCTGTTTCAGCTTTCCGGACTCGTACAAATCGCCGAGAAAGTATAGGACCTCCTGCGTACGTTCGACCGCAAAGGCGGGGATGATCACGTTGCCGGTTGCGGCGGCGAGGATTTCTTCGAACTCCTCAAGCGTTGCGACAAGCGAGCGGTGATCGCGGTCGCCGTAGGTCGACTCGAGCAACAGCACGTCGGCCGCGCGAACCGTCGCGGGATCGCGCAACAAGAGGCTGTCCTTGTTACCGAGATCGCCGGAAAAGACGAGCTTGCGGCTACCCACCCACAGTTCGACGATGGCCGAGCCGACGATGTGTCCGGCGTCGCGAAAACAGACCTCGACGTCGGGTGCCGTCTGGAACCGCTGACCGTAGCCCTGTGTGCGGCATTGCGATAGTGCCTGCGTAACGTCCTCTTCCGTGAAAAGCGGGGTCAATAATTCGCGCCCGGAGCGCACACGCCGGCGGTTCTCCCATTCGATGTCGCGCGTATGCAGGAAGGCGGCGTCCTTCAAGATGATTTCGAGCAGATCGCGCGTCGGCGGCGTGGCGAATATCGGACCGCGAAAACCTTCGCGAACGAGTAGCGGCAATCTTCCCGAGTGGTCGAGATGCGCGTGCGATAGCACCACGGCGTGAAGCATTCTCGGATCGAAAGGAAACGGGCGGTCGTTCCGGCGCTCGGTTTCGTCATCGCCTTGGAACATGCCGCATTCGAGAAGCACGCGGCTCGCGCCGCTATCGATCAAGTAGCAAGAGCCGGTGACTTGTTGGGCGGCACCGTGGAAGGTGAGGGTGGGTTTCATTTGGCGGGAGTTTAACAAGCCGATCGCGCTGGCGCGCGATTCCGCGTCATTCCGGCGGAAGCGGAAATCCAGTTTTGCCCCCCTCTCCCCTTGAGGGAAAGGGTAGGGAGAGGGGGGTTTCGGTCGCGCTACCGCGCGATTGTCGATGTATTAATCAAAGCTTGTG
>DASWLD010000204.1:0-52835 GCA_036396275.1 Burkholderiales bacterium | reverse complement strand
TTGCGTCAAAATCGGGAGCGGCGCGACGGATCGAAACTTTGGACATTCGCGCGGGCAGCTCACTCGCGACGCTGACGAGTACTCCGTCAAGAAACGTTTTTTCCGGATCGAAAAATACCTCAGGCGAATCCCCTCTCCCTCCGGTGACGTGCAGGGATGCACTAAGATCCGCGGAAGACAGGATGTCACACATGGATGTGTCAATGTCGCGGGCGCAGGATGCGCAGGAGCGACGCCGATAGCGATCTCAGGGCGGGGGTAAGGGAAACAGCCGGCAAATGCGGTACGCCGTCCCTCGCCCCGCGGATAGTAGCCCCGTCGGATGAGATCCACTTGCACGCGCGCACCCAGTCGAGCACGTGATTGTTAGCCAGCACGCAGCAGTCGATTTTTGCCGCCGTGAGACATGGCCCATTCGAAGGATGCATGCGGTAGTGAATGCCCTTATCGCGCCAATAGTGTTCGCTCCGCGTGACGGAAGTTTCCAAGTTAACGATGCGCGCATCGGGCGCCTGCCGCTCGAGTTCCGGGAGCGCGTCGCCCCAGCGCGCCGACATCGACGCCTTCAAACAGATGCGTTCCGCCGGTCGGCGCGTGTCTGACTCAAGAACTCCGGTGTTTCGGCCGTTCTCGATCTTGATCGAGATCAAAGAAGCGGTCACGGCGAGGCGTAAAGTAGCGCTCGGCAGTCAAGCACCGCGATGGAGGCCAGTATGCGAAACGCGGCGAAAGTAATGGCGATAGCGGCGATTGGCGTTTTTTTAACATTGGGATCGGCGCTGGCCCAGAATCAAGATCGGACGCAGCAGCAGATCGGCGACCGTGACATTTACGGGTATCAGATGATGACGCCTCAGGAGCGCAACGAATACCGCAACCGGATGCGCACCGCCACCACGGCCGAAGAACGCGAGCGGATTCGCGCCGAGCATCACGCGCAAATGTTGGCGCGCGCGAAGGAGCGTGGCGTGACGCTACCGCAAGAACCGCCGGCGGGAATGGGCCCGGGCGGCGCCGGGCAAGGCGGCCCCATGGGTCGCGGTCGACGTTGAGCGCGCTGACAATTGTCCCGGCGTAATCGTCGGCAAATGAGGTGACACATGACCGGGAGCACGAAACGACGCGATGCGAAACATCAGCCGCGCGGCGATCGCACGGCAGTGGAGCGGGTGAGCGATCCGTATCGCGCGCGGGGCAAGTGGCCCGAACCGACGACTTGCCCCGAGTGCAACGCGGTATTCCATCACGGGCACTGGCAATGGGGCGCGGCCCCGCCGGACGCCGAAAAGCATCTCTGCCCGGCGTGCCAACGCGTGCGCGACCGCGTTCCCGCCGGGCGGCTGATCTTGAGCGGCGAGTTCTTCAACGCCCACCGCGGAGAGATTCTCCATCTGGTGCGCAACGCCGAGTCGAAGGCGCGCGCCGAGCATCCGCTCGAACGCATCATGGACGTCGTCGAGGAGACCGACCAAACCGTCGTGACGTTCACGGACGGGCATCTCGCGCGCGGCATCGGCGCGGCGCTGCATCACGCCTACCACGGCGAGTTCGACTCGCACTACACCGACGAAGGCGATTTGCTGCGCGTATCGTGGAAGCGTTGACGCGGCGCGCGCGTCTGACGGGCACCGGTCAGTCACGAGAAGAAGGCGCGATGGCCAAGGATTCGGAAGCCTCCAACGACGGTCCCCGTCGGTTTCCGGCTGCGTGCCGCCGCGCTGACCACACTTCTCAAACGCGAACACGGGCGTGAGCCGGAAACGCTGCAAGAGTTGGAGAAATGGCTGTCGACCGGCGAGGCGAGCGGCGTCGATCCGTTTCGCATTCTAACCGCCGAAAAGATCGAAGCGGTGATTGGCGAAGAAGACTAGCGGCGCGTACGCCCGAAAGCCTCCGCCACATTGACGGACTCTATTCTTCTTTCTCGCCCTCTTCTTTCTCTTCCTCTTCCGCTTCCACTTCTTCCGCCACCGGTTCCTTCATCGGCTCGGCCCAGTCCTCTTCGGTCATGTCCGTTTCGCTGTAGCCGAGGTCGTCGCGTTCGATGTCGTCCACCGGACCGGTCCAGTCCTCCGGCTGTTCGATCGGTTCGATTTTCTGTTGATACCACTCGCCGGTATCGAACTCTTCCACGTCGCCGTCGAAATGCTGCACCTCCACCGTTGCGTCGTCTTCATCCACGGCGGTCACGAAAAAGCGCTGACCCTTGTCGAGATGGCGATACCACTGATCGATAATCGGCTTGAGGTTCATCTGCATGACTGCCTCCATTGGCCGGAATGCAATGGGCATTGTCCGCCGCGCGCGATCCCAGGCTTTTGATGCTGGTCAACTTTTGGCGTCGTCGCGCGACCCCACGCGGGCCGCGCCAAAGCGGGCGCGCCGCGCGGCGAAAGGCCGCGATAAAACCCATGCCGTGTTTGACATCGGTCAAGCATACGGGTATCCAGAGCCGGTAAGCTTTTTTCAGTCTGAAAACGTCGCGGGGGTGCAACACGGACAGCAGCGACACCGCACACACCGAGGCAACTCCCGAAGCGAGTTTGCTCGCGACCATCCGCGAGTTGAGCGCGGAGTTGCGCCCGGCGCGTCGAGCGATACCGGTAACGCTCGACAGCTCGCTCGAGCGCGATCTCGGGCTCGATAGCCTTGCGCGCGTGGAATTGCTGGCGCGGCTCGAAACGCGTTTGCACGTCGTGCTCCCGGAGAGCGTCCTCGCGGCGGCGGAAACGCCCCGCGATTTATTGCGTGCCCTGTCCGCGGCCCGAGCGCCGCGCACGCCGCGGCCGCGCATCGAAGTGCCGGCGGCGGCGCCGCGCGAGGCCGAACCGGCGCCGGCGACGGTGCAGACGCTGGTCGATATGCTCCTGTGGCATGCGCAGCGTCACCCGGATCGCCCGCACGTTCGCGTGCTCCTCGAAACCGGCGACGAAACTCTTACGTGCAGCGAACTGCTGCGCGAATCTCAGGCCGTCGCCGCCGGATTGCAAGCACAGGGAATCACGCCCGGGCAATCGGTGGCGTTGATGTTGCCGACGTCGCGCGACTATTTCGTGAGCTTCTACGGCGTGCTGCTCGCGGGTGCGGTGCCGGTGCCGATTTACCCGCCGGCCCGTCCGAGTCAGCTCGAAGATCACGTGCGCCGCCATACCGGCATACTCGGCAACGCGCTCGCGACGATGCTGATTACCGTTCCCGAAGCGAAACCGGTGGCGCGCCTGTTGCGCGCGCGGCTCGAACGGCTGGCGCGGGTTTGCGCGGTCGCTGAACTCAAGGGCGATCCGGCGTCCTTCCGTGCACCCGTCGTGGCCGCCGCCGACACGGCGCTCATTCAATACACGTCGGGCAGCACCGGCAATCCCAAAGGCGTCGTGCTCACGCACGCGCAGTTGCTCGCCAACATCCGCGCCGTCGGCGCGGGCGTCCAAGCCGATCCGACCGACGTGTTTGTCAGTTGGCTGCCGCTGTATCACGATATGGGTTTGATCGGCGCTTGGCTCGCGACGATGTATCACGCGATTCCGCTGATCGCGATGTCGCCGATCACGTTCCTGTTGCACCCCGCCAAGTGGTTGCGGGCAATCGAGCGCTACCGGGGCACGCTTTCGGCGTCGCCGAATTTCGGTTACGAGTTATGCGTGCGCCGCGTCGCCGACGACGAAATCGAAGGGCTCGATTTGAGTTCGCTGCGCGTGGCGTTCAACGGCGCCGAGGCGGTGAGCCCGGCGACGATCGATCGCTTTTGCGAACGCTACGCCCGCTGCGGTTTTCGCCGCGAAGCGATGTTCCCGGTGTACGGACTCGCCGAGGCGGCGGTCGGTCTGGCGTTTCCGCCGCTCGAGCGCGGCCCGCTCGTCGATTGCATCGACCGCGATACCTTCACGCGCCAACGGCGCGCGCTCGCCGTCGCGCCGGTTCACCGTGCCGCACTGCATTTTGTTGCTTGCGGCCACCCGCTGCCCGGCTATGAAATCCGCATCGTCGACGACGCCGGGCGCGAACTGCCCGAGCGCCTCGAGGGGACGGTTCAGTTCCGCGGTCCGTCCACCACCGACGGCTACTTCCGCAATCCGGATGCGACGCGCAAGCTTTTTGTCGACGGCTGGCTCGACTCGGGCGATCTCGCCTATATCGCCGGCGGCGATGTGTTCATCACCGGCCGCACCAAGGACATCATCATTCACGCCGGCCGCAATATCTATCCGGACGAGATCGAGGAAGCCGTCGGCGACGTGCCCGGCATTCGCAAGGGCCGGGTCGCGGCTTTCGGCAGTCCGGATCCGGTAAGCGGCACGGAACGCCTGGTGGTCATGGCGGAGACGCGCGAAACCGATGCGGCCGTGCGCGATGCGCTGATGGCGCGCATCAACGCCTTGACGCTGGAGCTGACCGGCACAGCGCCGGAAGATATCTGCCTCGCGCCGCCGCAATCGATCCTGAAAACGTCGAGCGGCAAGATTCGCCGCACTGCCAGTCGCGACGTCTACGAAAGGGGCGTGCTCGGCGCGGTTCAGCGCCCGCTCGCTTGGCAGATCGTGCGCCTCGCGTTCGGTGCCGTGATCCCGCGGCTGCGCGCGCTCATGGCGCGGCTGCGCGCCCTGTTCTACGCCGGGTACGCCTGGGCCGCGTTCGCGCTGATCGGTCCGGTGGTATTGCTGCTGGTCGCCGTGCTGCCGACGCTCGATTGGCGCTGGCGCGCGATGCGCTCGGGGGCACGCCTGCTCGCGCGGGTGTGCGGAGTACCGTTGACGCTGCGCGGGTTGGAAAATCTGCCGGCACCCGGTTCGGCCTGCGTCGTCGTCGCCAATCACGCGAGCTACCTCGACGGCTATGCGCTGGTCGCCGCGATGCCGCGCCCGATTAGTTTCGTCGCTAAATCCGAATTTCAGCGGACGCGGCTGATCGGACCCTTTCTGCGGCGCATCGGCTGCACCTTCGTCGAGCGCTTCGATCGCCAACAGGGAATCGCCGACGCGCGACGTCTGGTGCACGCGGCTCGCGCCGGACAGTGGCTGGCGTTCTTTCCGGAAGGGACCTTTACCCGTGCACCCGGCTTGCTGCCGTTTCATCTCGGCGCGTTCATGGCGGCGGCGGAAACGCGGCTACCGATAATACCGATCACGCTACGCGGGACGCGCTCGGTGCTGCGCGACGACTCGTGGTTTCCGCGCCGCGGCCCGGTCGCTGTCGTCGTCGGGCGCGCGCTCGATCCGGTCGCGCTCGCTGCCGAAACGCACGACAACTGGTCGCTCGCGCTGCGCCTGCGCGCGGACGCGCGCGAGGAAATACTACGCACCAGCCACGAACCCGATCTCGCCTAGCGTGACGTCAAGCGGATCCCTCACGGACTCATGCGCGCGCGGCGACTCGTTTCGCGGCTCTTGATTTATATCAATGTTCGACCGCGCGAAACTCCGATACTGAAATCGGCGATCGCCAACACTGGAGTCGTGTCATGACAAAAACACCATCGCATCCCCCAATGGTCGGTGCACCCGATCACACGCTTAGAACCTCTCCAATCCTCGAAGGCATCGACGAAGATTTCTCGCTCGACGCCGAAATCGAAACCGGCGTGTGCTATTTCAACAACGTCGCCTACCCGATCGGCACGTACGTGCAGAGCGGCGACGAACTACTGAAGTGCGAGAGCCGCGGTGTCTGGGTCCGCGAGGGCGAACGGGAGCCGTGAGAATGCCGACACCGATCGATATGACGTTCTGTCGCAGAGCCGCAAACACGCCGAGTAAAACATTGTTTGCGTGACGAATTTTCTGTCTTTGCATCTTCGCGTCTTTGCGACAGTATATTCATATCCTTTCGGCCAACCGGTTAACCACCGTCAAGGACATTCGATCCATGCCGAGTCACAACGCCGACATTGCCGCCGTATTCGACGAGATCGCGAATCTTCTCGAAATCGACAACGCGAACCCGTTCCGCGTGCGCGCCTATCGCAACGCCGCGCGCCAGGTTCAGGGAATGGGCGAAGCGCTCGCCGACATGGTGAGCAAGGAGGAGGACCTCACCGAGCTGCCGGGCATCGGGGAGGATTTGGCGGCGAAGATTACGGAGATCGTGCGCACCGGTAAGTGCCAGGCGCTGGAGAAACTTCGCAGCCAAATGCCGCCGACCATCACGGCGCTGCTCAAGATTCCGGGTCTCGGTCCGAAGCGGGTGCGAACGCTCTATAAAGAACTCGATATTGAAACCATGGAACAGCTCGCCCGCGCCGCGCGCGAGCAACGCATTCGCGCACTGCCCGGCTTCGGCCCGAAAATCGAATTGACCATCGGCGAGGCTATCGCCGCGCACGCCGGCGAACAGGCGCGCTTCAAACGCGCGATCGCGGCGCAGTATGCCGAGGCGCTTAAAACCTATCTAAAAAAGCAGCGCGGCGTTCGTGCGATCGAAATCGCCGGAAGCTACCGGCGTGCCAAGGAAACCGTCGGCGATCTCGATATCGTCGTCGCGGCCGCCGATGGCCCGGCGGTCATGGACCGCTTCGTCGGGTACGACGAAGTCAAGGACGTCGTGGCGAAAGGCAACACGCGCGCGACCGTGATACTCAAGTGCGGGTTGCAGGTCGACCTGCGCGTGGTGGAGCCGGCGTCGTTTGGCGCGGCGCTGTTATATTTCACCGGCTCGAAGGCGCACAACATCGAGGTGCGCCGCCTGGCGCAGGACCGCGGGCTCAAGATCAACGAGTACGGCGTGTTTCGCGGCGCGAAGCGCGTCGCCGGCGATAGCGAGAAATCCATGTACGCCACCGTCGGTCTTCCGTGGATCGCGCCGGAGTTGCGCGAGAATCGCGGCGAGATCGAAGCCGCGCACGCGAAGAAGCTGCCGAACCTGATCGAACGATCCGATCTAAAGGGCGACCTGCACGCGCACACCAAAGCCACCGACGGCCATCACACACTGAAGGAAATGGCCGAGGCCGCAAGAGCGCACGGGCTCGCCTACCTCGCGATCACCGAACACTCGCGCCGGCTGACCGTCGCGAAAGGCCTCGATCCGCGGCATCTGCGCCGCGAACTCGAAGAAATCGATAAACTCAACGCCACGCTCAAAGGCGTCACCCTGCTCAAGGGGATCGAGGTCGACATTCTCGAAGACGGCGCGCTCGATCTTCCCGACGACGTGCTCGGCGAACTGGACGTCGTCGTCGGCGCGGTACACGGCAAGTTCGAGCTAGCGCGCGCGAAACAAACGAACCGCATCCTGCGGGCGATGGACCATCCGCATTTTCACATACTCGCGCATCCGACCGGCCGGCTGCTCGATACGCGCAAGCCCTACGACGTCGACATGCTGAAGATCATCCGCCACGCGCGGGCGCGCGGCTGCTTCCTCGAACTGAACGCCCATCCCGAACGCCTCGACCTGCTCGACATTCACTGTCAGATGGCCAAAGACGAAGGCGTGTTGATCGCCATCAGTTCGGATGCGCACCGCATCCAGGACTTCGACAACCTTATATACGGTGTCGGCCAGGCGCGCCGCGGCTGGCTCGAAGCGAAGGACGTGCTTAACACGCGCCCGCTCGGCCAGTTGCGCGCGCTGTTGCGCGGAGCCTCGCGAGCGTCAGACAAGGGGAAATCGCGCGAAAAGAATTCGCGCGCGGTCGTGGCGAATGCGCAATGACGTTACCCCCCTGCGCCTACAGAGGGCCAACAAAATAAAATGCCTTCCCCCATCCCGGCCCTTCTCCGGTGGGGAGAAGGGTCCTCCCCCTTCCCAGCCCTCCCCCATAAACGGGGGAGGAAAACCCTGCGATTGGTAGCGCGGAGAGCGAGCAGACGACACACGGTTCATAGATCCAGGACTACCCGAATCGTTTGCGCACTCTCGGGCGAGCGGACCAGCCGAAAGCCCTGACGTTGCGCGAGCGCGAGCATGCCCACGTTTTCCGCCAGCACCTCGCCCTCGATCGAGCGCAGTCCCCGCGCTCGCGCTCCCGTCTGCAAGAGCGCCGCGTTGGTTACGGCACAAACGGCGTGCCTAACCCACACTACGTCGATTATGGAACCGTCTTAAGCAAGTGCCATTCGCCCCAGGGGTTTGTTGAAACCCCGTGCGCCACCAGGGTGAGCGGCGAACGGGCCGAGAGGATTTCGGCCCTGGACTTTTCGGTGAAGCACGGACGGCACAGCCGAAAAGTGGCGCGCTAAAATTTCAAACACTCGGGAGTGAGCGCGGACCTGTGCCGCGCGAATGAGTTGCAAAAGTCCGTGGACGGGACTTTTTGAAACAGATTCCTAGATTTCGAAACTACACGCGTCGGTATTCCCGCTTGCCGCATTGCGGGCACGCCGGAAGATGTCCGCCGGTGCTGAGCGTTACGCGTTCGCCGCACAGTGCGCACTCGAATGTGCCGCGTGCCACCATTTCACCGGCGTGGTATGGCGCCGGCGCAAGCTTGGCACCGGTCTGTTGCAACCACTCGCCGACGGCGTCCGCCGCTTGCCCGAGAAAGACGTTGCCGCGATCCCGCCACACGGAAAACATGTCGGCCGATTTCTCCGAGAAGGCTTCCCACTTCGGTCCCATTTTGGCGGCCGTGGCAGCCATGTCCTTGCGCAGCGTCGCCGCGATCTTGGTAACCGTTTCGGCGGCGTGGGTGCCGGTCTTCTTGATCTCTTCCGTCGCCTTATCGAACGCGTGGCGCACGGTGTCGCCGTTGATGCCGTCATGCGCGTCCCCGAGAAACTTGCTAACCGCTTCGCGCAGCTTTTCGTAGACGACGGCTTCTTCCTTCTGCTGCCGGGCGTTCGGCAGTCGCTGGTTGATTTCCCGCTCGGCAGCGAGCCAGTCATCCAGCGGATCGCCGTCCTTGAAATGGCGGTTGAGCGCACGATAGTACGCCGCCTCGGCGATCATACGTTTACGCGCCTCGCCCGATATCACTTGATCCGAACGATGAACACGCGCAAGGGGGGTCGCTGACCTGCTCTTAGCCATTGTCGTGTCTCCTGTTCAAGAATGTCGATCCGCTAACCGGCAAGATGGTGCTTTCCCAGTACGTGAACCGTGGACGCCTGCGGTCCGAGTTCGCCCGGTTCCTCGACAAACCGAACCTCGGTTCCGATTTGAAGTTTCGCAAAATCGCCGTCCACCACGCAGTTACGATGAAAGTAAACGCGTTTGCCGTCAAGTGTTTCGATTCGTCCGTAATCGGCACCGGCGTTGAGTTCGACAACGCGACCGTGCGGCGGAGTTTCGTGCGTCTTGATATCGCCGCGCTGGCGGCGCACGTAATCCTCCAGTTGGCGGCGGATTGCATCGAACGCGTCGCGGATGGCGACGTAGGCGTCCTCGTGCGCTTGATGTTGCGTGGGGTCGCGGCTTACCACCAGTTCGTCATTTGGAACGGTCACGTCGATACGCACGTGAAACGGGTTACCCTTGTGTCCATGACGATGCCGCTGCTCCACCACTACCCGGCAGCTCATAATCCGATCGTAAAACCTTTGGAGCTTGTCCACGCGCGCGCGTATGTTCACCTCCACCGCCGGGGACGGCTTCATGTCACGAAAGACGATTTGTACGGGTATTTGCATCGTCGTTAGGCTAGCTCCCTGTCCGCGGGGCCGCTTTGATGTGCGTCAATAGCCGAAAATGCCGTTTTGACGCAGGTCAAAGCGGCGTCGGTATGGTGCTAATAAGGTGCGGTAGTCTTTTTGCTGCCGATCCGGGGATCAATTTATCAGGAGGTGGCGCATGAACATCGGCGAGATCTGCGTACGCGAAGTCGTTATCTGTGCCGCTACCGCGACCGTTGTGGACGCGGCGCGCCTGATGCGCGAGCGGCACGTCGGCGATTTGGTGGTCGTCGAAGAGCGCAACAATCGGCGCTTCCCCGTCGGGATGATCACCGACCGCGACATCACCGTGGAAGTCGTGGCGCTCAATGTTCCGCTCGACGGGCTGACGATCGGCGATATCATGGGCCGCAACCTGATAAGCGTCGCCGAATCCGAAGACGTGTTTCGAACGCTCGAGCTGATGCGGCGCAAGAGCGTCCGACGGCTGCCGGTCGTGGATCGCCAAGGGGCGCTGGTCGGCATCGTGGCCCTGGACGATTTGCTCGAAATCCTGGCGGAGGAATTGACGCTGATGGTGAAGCTGATCGCGCGCCAACCGTCGCAAGAGGCCCACAGCCGCCCGATGCTGTCGCCCAGGCCGGTCGAGGCGACGCCGTAACGCACCCGCGCCGCCGCCGTTCGGTTCGGGACAACCGGACATGTCGCGTCCGCCACCGCTGATTTTCGCGCTGGGCGCAACCCGCGCGTTCGGCTTGCGCGTCGCCGAGCGGCTGGGTACAACGCTCGCCGCGCACGAAGAACGGGAATTCGAGGACGGCGAACACAAAGCGCGGCCGCTCGAAAACGTGCGCGGCCGCGATGCCTACGTGATCCATTCGCTGTACAGCGAACCCACCGCCAGCGTCAACGACAAACTGATGCGGCTGCTGCTGTTCGTCGGCGCGCTGCGCGACGCATCGGCCGCGCACGTCGCCGCGGTCGTGCCCTATCTCGGCTACGCCCGCAAGGACATGAAAACGCAGCCGCGCGATCCGGTGACGACGCGCTACATCGCCGCGTTGTTCGAGGCGGTCGGCACCGACCGCGTGGTAACGCTCGATGTACATAATCTCGCCGCTTTTCAAAACGCGTTTCGCTGCCATACCGATCATCTCGACACAAGCGCGCTGTTCGCGCGGCATTTTTCGGCACGAATCGACGCATCCGTTCCGATCGCCGTGGTCTCGCCGGACGCCGGCGGCGTCAAACGCGCCGAACGCCTGCGCCGCCAGCTTGCCCGTTTACGGAGCGACGAACCGACCAGCGCGTTTCTCGAAAAATCGCGCGCCAAGGGCGTGATGACGCCGGGCAAACTGGTCGGCGACGTCGCCGGCCGCACCGCCATCATCGTGGACGATCTCATCAGCACCGGCGGTACGCTCGCGCACGCGGCCCGCGCCTGTCGCGCGGCGGGCGCGGTCGCGGTCCACGCGGCGGCGGCACACGGCCTATTCACCGGCGACGCCGAGCGAACCCTCGCGGACTCCGACATCGGACAAGTCACGATTACCGACACGATACCGCCGTTTCGACTGACGCCCGAACGCGTTCGCGGGCGGCTCGCGATCGTGCCCGTCACCGAACTTTTCGCCCATGCCGTTCAGCGTATTCACGCGGGCGATTCTCTGATCGAATTGCTCGACATTCCCTGAGCCGATCGATGTTTGATGCAGATCAAGAGGCAGCCGCGCCGGACGCGCTAAATATACAAGCTGCACATACGTGATCGGAGGCTCCCATGTTGATCGGAAATGTTTGCACACAGCAGGTGGTCTGCACCCATCGCAACGCGACGGTAACCGAGGCGGCGCAGCTGATGCGCCAATTCCACGTCGGCACGCTGGTCGTGGCGGACGGCGAACAGGACAGCGTCACGCCGATCGGGCTCGTCACCGATCGCGACGTGGCCATCGGCGTCGTTGCCGCGCAGATGGATCCGGACGAAGTCCTGGTTACCGAAATAATGAACCCGACCTTGGTCACCGCGCTCGAGGATGCCGACGTTTACGAAACCATCCAGAAGATGGGGCTGAGGGGCGTACGGCGTCTCCCCGTGGTCGACGCGGGAGGCAGGCTGGTTGGAATCGTGTCGGAGGACGATTTGCTCGAACAATTGTCACGCGAAATGTCGGCGCTCGCGCACATCAGCCATCGCCAGCAAAATAAAGAGGCGATTCTGCGAGACTAAACGGGCGCGGACGCGCTCAATGCCGCGGCGCTCCGGCCGCGGTGCCGGCGAGACGATCGCAGTAGCGCGCGGCGATGCCCAGATAGTCCGCCGCCACCGCGAGCCAGTGCGGCCAGCGCGACCGCGGAGCGTCGGCGATATGCAGCGCGGCGAGCCGAGCGCGCAGGCAGGCGCGATGCACCATGTAGAAATTCACCAGCGCCTCCGGCGGCAAGTCGCCCGTGGTCCGCACATAGGCATCGAACAGAACGTCCCTAACGAACACAGCGCCGAGACGCTCGCACTCCATCGACAGGAACGACAACTCGTCGACCGGATCGATGATTCTCAGGTCGGGGTTGAATTCCAACCGATCGAATATTATCGGTCGCGTCTCCAAGCAAACGTGTTCCGGCCGCAAATCGCCGTGGCCCTCGACGATTCTCCCTTCGCGCACGCGTCGATCGAACGTGCCGGACGCCGATTCGAGATGCCTCAAGAGCGTTTCATGAACCGTGCGCACGCGTTCGGCGGGCAGTTCGTAGTGCGGCGCGGCAAGGATATCGCGGTTTCGCGCGATCGTCGCTGAAAACCGAGCGCGGTGCGTTCGCGCGTCCAGTGCGATCGGGGTTGCCTCGCGATAGAACTCGACCAGCACCGCGGCCACGGGTTCGACATCGCGCGGGGTCAATAAGTGCGCCTTGATCAGCCGGTCGAGCATGCGGTCCTCGGGAAGGCGACGCATTTTCACCAGCCATTCCACGACGCGCCCATCGCCGCCGAGACGCGGCGTGTCCGCTTCGTCGATACCCAACGGCACCACCTCGAGATAGACGCCCGGCGCCAACCGCCGATTCAAGCGGCACTCCTCGCGGCAATAACGCTCGCGCGCGCCGAGTGAGCTGAAATCCAGATACGGGTAGCGCACCGGCTTCTTCAGCTTGTAGGCGTGCCGGTCCGTGAGAAACACCCATGACATGTGCGTTTCGATCGCACGGACCCGCGCCGGCGAGTCCGGATAAAAATCCGCTTTCTTCAGCAGCGCCACCTTCGCGTCGAGCGCGAGGTCCCCGCTCCGCTGCGCTTGCGCAAACACCGTACCGGTCTCTTGTCCTTGCTCCCGCACGTGCTAAGGCTATCGCGCCCGCCGCCGCACGCCTTGATGCCGGTCAAACAATTTACCTCCCGTCGCCCAAAGGCGGGCTCACGTGTTTTGCAGGCGTTGGGCCAACGCCTTTACCGCCATCGGGTCGCTGACGCCATGGAACACGACTTCGATGCCGGCGCCGCCGGCGCTGCTGAACTCGACATTTCCCACCCGCAACAGACGCTGCACCAGCGACTGCCGCACATTGACGTTGCGCAAGTCCTGAATTCTTATCGACTGCACGTTGCGCGCAATCACTCCGTGTCGGCTCTCAATCGTCCTGTCATCGATGGTGTAGCGCCAGGAATAGCGACGAAACGCGACGACCACCAGCAAGTAGACAAACACGGCCGCCATGACGACCAGCACCACGCGCAAATTGGGCGGCGAAAAATACCGCTCACCCCACAGGACCGCCGGGACAAAGAGCACCGCTAACGCGGCGACAACCGCGATTTGCCACCACTGGTTATGCCACGCGGGTCGATCATCGTATTTCATATAGAATGTTCTCCAGCGCCGATGGCCTCGCAGAATATAGCGTTGACGCGAAGCAGCATAGAGGTGCAAATTACTTCGATTCGCTGCCCTCTATCTACCTACCCTCGATGACCACGAACACGTCCGAAAGCGACCGTCCGCTGCACATTGTCTGTCCGCATTGCCAAACCCTCAACCGCGTTCCGTCGCGTCGATTGACGCAGCAGCCGAAGTGCGGTCAGTGCCACCGCCCGCTTTTTGCGGCGCACCCGATCGAACTGACCGGCGCCAATTTCGACGCGCACGCGGGCCGCAACGATATTCCCTTGGTGGTGGATTTCTGGGCGCCTTGGTGCGGCCCGTGCCGGGCTATGGCGCCGGCGTACGAACAAGCGGCATCGCTGCTCGAGCCGTACTATCGCCTGGGGAAACTGAACAGCGACGCGGAGCCAACGCTCGCGGGTCGCTACCGCGTCCGCAGTATTCCGACCCTCGCCTTGTTCAAGAATGGCCGCGAATTGGCGCGGCAAGCCGGCGCGATCGGCGCACAAGACATCGTGCGCTGGGTGCGCGCGCAAGCAACCGATTGAAGAAATTCGTCGGACCGAAGCGGAAGAAACAAAGGGCGCAAGGGTTGCCCCTTGCGCGCGGCAAGAATACCGCCGCTGCGCGACGCGCTACAGCACGAGGATCAGAATAATAATCAGGATGAGGATCAGTTCGTTGTTAGACAGCCGACCGCCCGCGGGTAGATTGCCGACCTTTCCGGCAAGCGCAAGCACTTCGTCGTCGGTCATGGCATCGACGCGAGTCCGCGCGTCGGCCGGCGAGACTCCGAGCGCCTTGAGTTCCTCGGCAAGCTCCGGTCGCTGCAGCAACACCTTCATTTGCGCGCGCGTTTGGGCCATGTGCGTGGCGTCGATGGCGTCTTGCGTGCTCACCATCCCGGCTCCGGCGGTACCGTAAAGCCCGAAACCGAGCGCGCCGCAGATGAGAAAACGAGAGATCGATAACCGATATCGCCGCCACTCGGCCATGTTTTTCCCCTTGCTGGTTGTTTGGGTCTAGTTCAATACTAGGCGCCGCCGATAAATCCGCAACCGCACTGGTACACGCGGTTGCTCGGGACCGTTCGGTCGCACCGACATATTTCGGGCTAACATCCTCTTAGAGCCACGACTCGTACCGTGTCCGCGGTCCCCCGGTCGATGGCACATCGAAATATGCATAAGTGCATGAGAAGCGGTATCGAGCGACACCGTCGAAGGAGCGTAAGTCGTGCCGCCTGCCCGAAAACGAACCGTTAAACGCCGAGCCAATGCCGCTCGTACGCGACCTCGGGCGTCGCGCACTCTGCGCGTCGGCGCGGCCGCACGCGCACGGACGTGGTATCTCGAGAGCTACGCCGCCGACAGCGGAAGCTTGTGGCGATTGCCGTTGCTCGACTTTCCGGTAAGCGTCGGCCGCCGGCCCGCAAGCGGCTTGAGCTTGCTTTCGCCGCTCATCTCTCAAGACCACGCGGAAATCCTTCTCGACGGACGAGCGCTCACGGTGCGCGACCTCGGCAGCACGAACGGCACCTTCATCAACGGCGCGCGCATTGACAACGGCAGGCCCGCCACCCTCAAGCAAGGCGACGTGCTGCACTTTGCAAACGCCGAGTTTCTCATCGGCTGTCTCGCGCCCGGCGAAAGCGGCGCGTCATTGCGAACACAAACGGCGATCCATCATCAGCTTCCCCGGCAACTTGTCGAGCGCGCACGGCGATTGAACACGCTGCTGCGGCAACGCGCGGTCGAATCGACTTTGCAGCCGATCGTGAGCCTTTCGTCCGGCGCGGTGTTCGGCTACGAATTGCTCGGCCGCGGCACGTCGGATGGGCTGCCCAAAACCCCCGGCGCGCTGTTCGAGCTCGCGGCGACGCTCGGCGTGGCCGGCGAACTGTCGCGACTTTTCCGCACGGTCGGCACACCGCGGCTTCGCGACCTGCCCGGGCGCCCGGTGCTGTTCTTCAACACGCATCCCGCCGAACTGGAGAAACCCGGACTGATCGATTCGCTGCACGCGCTGCGAGACGAGCTGCCGAACGAACGAATTACGCTCGAAATTCACGAGCAAGCGGCGACCCATCCCGGAATAATCCACGAGCTGCGTCGCGCCCTCGGCGCGCTCGACATGCAACTGGCCTACGATGACTTCGGCGCGGGCCACAGCCGCATCAACGAATTGATCGAGGTGCCGCCGGATTATCTCAAGTTCGACGAAACGTTGATTCGAGACATCGATCGCGCGCCGGCGGCCAAACGCAAGCTTCTGCGCGCGCTGGTGCATCTGTGCCGCGAAAGCGGCATTCAAACGCTGGCCGAAGGCGTCGAAACGGAGCGCGAAGCACAATCGCTGCGCGAACTCGGGTTCGACCTGGCGCAAGGCTATCGCTACGGCAAACCGCGGCCTGTTTCAAAATCTTCGGCCGGCCGCCATGGCACCCGTCGCCGATCCGCCCGCACGCGTCCCCGCCGATGAGCCGCTCGCGTGCGGGCTTCTTATCCGTAAGACCGGCCAAGGCGAGCGCGACGCACCGGCGCGGTTTCGGTAAAGGCATCGGGTCGCGCGTTTGGTTCTCGATGCCGGCACGTTGCGCGACCATGAAACGCGTCATGCGCGTGCTTGGGTCGTCTTGCTTGGCCGCGCTATCCGTCGGACCGGCCGTCGCGCAAGAGGACTCCACGATACGCATCGTGGAGCGATTCACGCTGGCGGCGGAACAGATCGCCGGCACAGGCGCGCCCGCCGAAAATCGCATGGCGTTGACGCTGGTCTATTTCAATGCGGGAGCATGGTCGCTGGACGCCGCCCTCGACGCGACGCGCGGCGCGGCAAGGCTTCTAAAACAGTGCGGCGTCGTCGCCGCGCGACTGGAGGCGGTTCGCGTCGACGCGCCGCGGAAATATCAGTTTCTCGACACGCCGGTATCGCGCGAGCTGGCCCGGTCGCTACACCTCGCCAAACCGACTCTTTACTTCGTCACCGACACGCGCCAGAAACCGGCGTTCGACGCCGAAGCCATCGGGCGGGCGAACAGCCGTACCCGTCCGGAGCTGGCCGATACGATTTGGATAACGCGTGCCGCTCGCAACGTTGAGATCGCGCTCGCACACGAGCTGGTTCACGTGCTGACCGACGACGGCGCACATGTCGATCTTCCGGCCAACTTGATGCGCGCGCAAACCGCGCCGGCGAATACCCATCTCTCGAACACACAGTGCGCGCAGCTGCGCACCGTGGGAGCGAAGAACGGGCTGCTGCGAACACCCCGATAGCCTATTGCGCGGTCAGTTCGAGGCTCGGTTGATCTCCTGCGCCAACTCGCGATCGATGAGCGTGATCTCGATGCGCCGGTTCTTCTTTCGCCCCTCGGGTGTATCGTTGTCGGCGACCGGCGCGTATTCGGCGCGGCCGGAGGCGATCAAACGTTCGGCCGGCACGCCGGCCTGTTGCAGAAAACGCACCACCGTCGCGGCGCGTGCGACCGACAATTCCCAATTGGACGCGTACTTGCCTTGCAGCGATTTTGCGATCGGCACATTATCGGTATGGCCGACAATGCGAATGATCTTGTCATTGTAAGTCGCCAGCGTTTCGCCCAATTTTTTCAGCACGCTCTGACCGCTTTGCTTTAACGTCGTGCTCCCGGAATCGAAAAATAGTTGTTCCGCCACGTCCACCGTCAGCATGTTCTTGTAGCGCCGCACCTGCAACTGGCCCTGCTGCACCTCGTCGGTGAGCTTTTGCACCAGCGAATCGTATTGCGCTTGCGTTTCTTGGCTTGCCGCCAGCAGCCGCGCCTTCTGCTGTTCCAAACCGCCGATTTGCCCCCGCAAATCGGACTGCTGCTGCACCAGCGACGCGCGCTGCGCTTCGAGGGTTTGCTTTTCGGTCGCGAGCGTCGTCTTTTGCTCTTCCAGCGCCTGTTTGTCGTTCGCGAGTAATCCCAGCTTGGTCTGCAACCCGACCGACTCGCGCTCCAATTGCGCCTTCTGTTCCTCCAGACCGGCGCGCTGCACGTTCAGCTTCTCGATTTCTTCCTGCAGCTCGGCGCGCTGCCGCTGCAATTCCAACCGCTCGGTGCGCAGGGTGGCGATCTCCTGGTTCTTATCCGCTTCCAGTTTTTCGTAGGTGTTCTTGGTGACACAGCCGCTCGGCGCAAACACAACCGCGACAATCGCTCCGTAAACCCACCAATGCCGTATGCTCATGTGCATCTCCCAGTTCGTAAAATCGTGCCGACACGTACAACCAAGCCTAACGCATCTTTCGCGGTTGTGGGACCGTCCACTACTGTTCTCATTGCTTTGGCGCGCATAGCGGCGCGCTCGCGCACGTTTTTGCTTGCCCGTGGCGAATGTGCTAAGTTGTCGATCGTTATCCGTTGGCGATAACGAGTGTTCTGCAGTTGCTTTTGTCTCAGGGTTATTTTCGTCGGGAATAAAGGCCGGTAGTTGAACTAGAAAACGCGTCTTTACGTTCCGAGGTTCAATTCTTTTGCTTGGGGGGCGTTCGGCGCGTGTCACGCGGGCCTGGATTTTTGGCGCGGCCCATGTAATCAGTGAAATTCTTAAGGAGGTGGCTCATGGTGGAACATCGCTGCACGGT
This sequence comes from Burkholderiales bacterium, assembly GCA_036396275.1. Classification (GTDB taxonomy): domain Bacteria; phylum Pseudomonadota; class Gammaproteobacteria; order Acidiferrobacterales; family Sulfurifustaceae; genus JACQFZ01. Next base: position 34,801 of record DASWLD010000204.1, on the reverse strand, counting down.
ACGCCGACCTCATGAGTGCGACATCTATGTTGACAGCCCTTCCGGCGATCCGAAGCGCGTGCGATCGCGAAACATCGGTGCCGGCGGAATCTTCGTGGACAGTGTCGATGCCCCGTTCGCGCTTAATACCGCCGTTACCGTCGCCTTCCGCCTGCGCCACGGGAAGCACGCCACTGACTTTCGGTTACGAGCGATGGTGGTTCGCGTCGCACCGGTCGGCGCGGCTATCATGTTCCTCGATACCGACGCTGAGACACTCGGTCGGCTGGATGGGCTGTTGCGAAGAATGCCCAAGGCCGCCGTCCAAGCCCATCTTCCGGCTGACTCGGATTCACAAATCGATCGATCCGTCGAGAAAATCGCCAACGTGTGACGGCTGCCGGGCTTGTAAGCCTTTCTGTTCCGGCCTGCTTCCGGTACCCGCTTACGGCTTCGCCATATTCGGGGACGGTGCTTGGTTTGCGGGTAAACCCTCTGATTTGATCCAAGTCACGGCCTACGGCGCGCCAGCCGATAACATACGAATGTGGCGGCGACAGGCAATACGGCGAATTGGAAGGATCAGGAGACGCTCGTCGCCGGCCTGCTCGATCCCGCCGTGTACGCCGACGCGGGTGGGCGGGTTGAAAAGCTCGAAACGCACATCTCCTACCTTTTTCTCGCCGGCGCGCATGTCTACAAGGTAAAAAAGGCGGTCGATCTCGGTTTTCTCGATTTCAGCACGCTCGAACGGCGGCACTTCTACTGCCTCGAAGAGTTACGCCTGAACCGTCGCCTGGCGCCGGCGCTCTATCTGGACGTCGTTCCGATCACGGGCTCGTACGAACATCCGCGCCTGGGCGGGCCGGGTACACCGATCGAATTCGCGGTAAAAATGCGCCGCTTCTCCCAGGACGATCTGCTCGATGCGCGGTTAGCTCGCGATCAGTTGACGTCCAGCCACATAGACCGGCTGGCGGAAAAAATCGCCGCGTTTCACGGGTCTGCCACGGTCGCCGCCTCCGAAGATCCCCACGGTTCATCCGGCGCGGTTCGCACACCGGTGCTGGAAAATTTCCTCCAGATTCGACGAACGCCGGTCGCCATGTCGAATGCGGCGGACTTGGACGAGTTGGAGCTGTGGACAACCCAACAGTGCGACGTACTCGAACCGACCTTTCGCGCGCGTAAAACCGGCGGCTTCGTGCGCGAGTGTCACGGCGATTTCCACCTCGGCAACGTGGCATTGGTTAACGGCGACGTGACGGTCTTCGACTGCCTCGAATTCAACGCCAATCTGCGCTGGATCGACGTGCAAAGCGAGGCCGCGTTCATGGTGATGGATCTATCGGCCAGAAACCGGCCGGATCTGGGGCAGCGGTTTCTGAGTCGCTATCTGGAATTCACCGGGGACTATGCCGGACTCGCGGTGTTCAGGTTCTATTCGGTCTATCGCGCCATGGTGCGAGCCAAAGTCCACGCCCTACGCGCCGAACAACCCCACGTGGACGCGCAGCAGCGTGCCGCCGCACTGTCGAAGTCTCGAAACTACCTCGACCTCGCGAAACGGCTGTCGCGGCCGAAAAAGCCGGCGCTCGTGATCACGCACGGACTTTCGGGTAGCGGAAAGACGACGCATACGGAAAGACTGCTGGAGATCCTGCCGGCTGTCCGCGTCCGATCCGATATCGAGCGTAAACGGCTCAAGGGCCTGCCCGCGCTCGCCCACTCGGATTCGGCGGTGCGCGAGGGACTCTATGCTCCGGCGGCCACGGATCTCACCTATGCGCGCCTCGCGGAATTGGCCACGGACTCGGTTCGCGCCGGCTTTATCGCTATCGTCGACGCCGCGTTTCTCGAACGCGAGCGACGCAACGCGTTTCGCCGAATCGCCGACTCGCTCGCTGTTGCTTTTTTGATTCTGGAATTCTCCGCGCCCGACACGATTTTGCGTGCACGTGTTGCCGCACGACAACAAACGGGTGCGGACGCCTCGGAAGCAAACATCGCCGTACTTGAATATCAGTTGCAAACGATCGAGCCGATACAAGCCGACGAGAAAATCTTTGTCGTAACCATCGATGCCCGACAACCGCCGTCCGATGCCGTCTGCGCATCGATACGGCAACGCCTGGAAACCGCGACAACACAAGCGAACGGCGAATGATGGCTTCCGCCGCATTCGCCGCCGCCCTCAACTCGCATGATTCCAAAATCGACGGCCGGTGCAAGATTTCAGACTAGGAGACGTTCCCGCCGCGTTGGCGAAGGTCCAAAGTAACGGAATGAAGTTTGACGTAAGTCAAGATCACAAAACCGAAACTTTCATATCGTAAGTTCTGAAGCGACAACGTAGGAGGTGGCCCATGGAACACCGCTGGAGTGTACGCAAGCCACAACAATGTCGTGTCGTGGTAGATACTCCTCGTCATGGTCCCGTGGCCGGGAGACTGCTGGATATCGGCATCGGCGGTATGTTGATTGCGACCGATGCCGTAAACCTTCCGCTGAACGCTCCCGTGAATGTCGCATTCACTCTGGTGCGGGAAACCGATCGCGAGGACTTTCGTTTGCCCGCGATGGTGGTTCGTCGTACAGCGCATGGCGCCGGCGTGATGTTTCTCGATATCGACGTCGATACGCTGCGCGTGCTGCGGCGCGTACTCTACGAATCCGCCATGCCCGAACGAGAGGGTGACCGACCCGTCGCCGGCGTGACCGCGGACGCCGGAACGCTTCGCTTGCCGCGAGTAGCAAACGGCTGAACGCGAGACGGCGTTGGAACCTCCGGCGACACGTCGACGCGAGTCGGCTTTGCCGCCGGAGGTGTTTCCCTTGAGAAACATTGACGTCGCTCTTCGTCGCATCCCGTCGAGGCCTCGACAAATAATTTCCTAACGTGCGCACTAGGCCGCGCGCACCGCCCAATCCTCTATCAACGCGCGCGCAATGACGCCCCTCGGCGGCAAACCGATCGCGAGCTTCGCGTCCGCCGCCGCCGAGATGACTTCGAGAATATCCGCGCGCGCGAACCACTGCGCATCTTCCAGTTCGCGATCGTTGAGTGCGATACGCTCATCCAACGCCTGCGCGCGAAAACCCAACATCAATGACGCAGGAAACGGCCACGGTTGCGATCCTCGGTACCGAACGTCCCCTGCCCGTATGCCCACTTCCTCGCGCACTTCGCGGCGCACCGCCGCCTCGAGCGACTCGCCCGGCTCGACGAATCCGGCGATCGGCGAATAGCGCCGTGGTGGAAAGCGCGCCTGCCGACCGAGCAGGCAGCGGTCACCGTGGATTACCAGGGTAATAACCACCGGATCGGTTCGCGGAAACTCTTCCCGCGCGCACCGCGTGTTGCGGCAAGCGCGTTTGTGGCCCCCGTCGACAAGATCCATGCCCGCACCGCAGATGCCGCAGAAGTGCGTTCGATTTAGCCAGTTCGCAAAATGTGCCGCCCGTGCCGCCAATCGCGCTTCCACCGGCGGCAACGACATCGCCGCTTCGTACAGCCCGACGTATCCTTGCGCGTCTTTCCCGGGCGGTATGCGAAATCGGTCGTTTGCGGTAACCGGCAATTCGGTCGGAACGATCGCAAACCGTGGTTCACCCCGCTCGCAGCCGAGAAACACGGTTGTGGAATCCTGTTCGATCCGCTCTTGCGCTTCCAAAGCTTGAAACCAAGCCACCCTCAGCTGATCCGCACCTTGCACCATCACGCGACCGCGGCGCACGATCAGGTAGCGAGCGTGCGGCGACTCGCGCATACCCTGCAACCACGGCGCGTCGGAACGTCCTTCGGCACATGGATCGATTTGATCGTCGACAAAGAAAAGAGAATTCATGAGGCTCGTCCGTATCGTCGGTTGCGTAAAATATACAAACGTCGTTGCTTACACAAAGCCAAATCGTCGTGGAATCGATCGCGACTTCTCGGTTAGGATCTTACTCATGAAACACGCCGTTTTTACGCCCACGGCCGGAACGGTCGGCGCTCTCGAAAGACTGCGATGAACGAGACGCGTTCCTCCGCCCTGGAACGGCTGATCGCGCAAGAGTTTGCGCTGCGGCCCGATCTGATCTACCTGAACCACGCGGCCGTCGCTCCCTGGCCCCGGCGCACGGCCGTCGCCGTGCAAAACTTTGCCGAGGAAAATGCGAACGCCGGCGCCGCGCATTACCTTGAATGGCTCAAGACGGAGCAGTCGCTGCGCACGCGCTGCGCCAACTTCATCAACGCCCCGTCCGCGGATGACATCGCCTTTCTTAAGAACACCTCCGAAGCACTGTCGGTCGTGGCGCATGGTTTTCCGTGGGCGGCCGGCGACAACGTTGTCGTCGGCGCCGAGGAGTTTCCGTCGAACCGCATCGTTTGGGAATCGCTGCAACCGCTCGGCGTCGCGGTGCGTATCGTCACGTTGACGGGTCAAGCAGATCCGGAGCAAGCGCTGATAGCGGCGGCGGACAGGCGCACCCGACTGATATCGGTGAGTTCCGTCCAGTATGGGAGCGGCTTGCGGCTCGACCTGGCGCGACTTGGCGAGATCTGCAAACGACGCGAAATTGCGTTCTGCGTTGACGCGATTCAAGGGCTCGGCGTATTTGCGCACGACGTCGAGGCGATGGCGATCGACTTCCTGATGGCCGACGCGCACAAGTGGATGCTCGGCCCCGAGGGCATCGCCGTTTTTTATTGCCGGCCGCAATGGCGCGATCGCCTCACGCTGCACCAGTTCGGTTGGCATATGGTCAAAGACGCGGGCAACTTCGATCGGCAACACTGGGAGATCGCCGCCGGCGCCCGGCGGTTCGAGTGCGGGAGCCCGAACATGCTGGGCATTCAGGCGTTACACGCGAGCCTGTCGTTGTTGACGCAGATTGGGATAACGGAAATCGAACGACGCGTGCTGGCGCGCGCCGAGCACTTGTTCCGTGCGATCGATGCGCGCAACGACTTGGAGCTCGTCTCGTCCGCGACACCGGGCCGATACGCCGGCATCGTAACTTTTCGGCATCGTCTTCAGGAGAGCGCCGCGCTGCACGCGCGTCTTCGCGAACACGGCGTGGTGTGCGCCGCGCGCGGCGGCGGTATTCGGTTCTCGCCGCACTTCTACACACCGACGGCGCAACTTGACCGGGCGCTGGAGCTCGCCGTCGGCTGACGGCGTCAAGTCCTTATGCGCTGGCGGCGCACCGAAAGAGCCGAAAGAAATTCTTCGTGGTCTGCGCGGCAATGGATTCCAGCGGCTCGCCGCGAATCGTCGCGAGGCACTCGGCGACGTAACGCACGTAGGACGGCTCGTTGGTCTTGCCGCGAAAAGGAATAGGTGCCAGGTAGGGAGCGTCGGTTTCTATCAGTAGACGGTCCGCCGGCACTTGACGCGCCACGTCGCGCAAGCGCTCGGCGTTGCGAAACGTGACGATTCCGGAAAACGAAATATAGAAGTTCTGGTCGAGCGCGGCGCGCGCCGTTTCCCACGATTCGGTAAAGCAGTGCATCACCCCGCCGGTCGATTGCGCATCTTCCTCGTTCATGATGCGAATCGTGTCGACGGCGGCCTCGCGTGTGTGAACGATCAACGGTTTTCGCGCCGCTTTGGCGGCGCGGATGTGATCGCGAAACCGATCCTGCTGCCATCCGAGGTCGCCGTCGCTGCGGTAATAGTCGAGACCGCTTTCGCCGATCGCCACGATCTTCGACTCACGCGCCAGCGCCACCAACTCCTCAACCGTCGGGTCTCGACCGTTGCGCTCGTTCGGATGGACGCCCACCGACGCGAATATGTTCGGGTGTTCCCGCGCCAGCGCCCGTACCCCCGGAAACTTCTCCAAGGTGACGGATACGCAAAGGAGATAGGCAACGCCGTTCGCCCGTGCCCGTTCAAGAACGGACGGGAGATCGGCGCCAAGGGGATCAAAATCGATATGACAGTGCGAATCGACCAGCTCAAGCACCGTCACATTGTGTGCGTTGGCCGATCCGAGTTCAATGCGCCACCGAGGGCGCTCTCGATCTTATTGCGCGCCAGACCGGAGTCCTTCTCGCTGAACTGGACGCCGATTCCGGCGGTACGCCCGCCCTGTGCTCCCTTGGGCGTGATCCAAACGACGTGGCCCGCCACGGGAATTTTTTCCTTGCTTTCCATCAGGCTAAGCAACATGAAGACTTCCTCCCCCAGCTTGTACGTGCGGCTGCTCGGGATGAATATGCCACCCCCCTTGAGGAACGGCATATAGGCCGCGTACAGCGCGTTCTTGTCCTTGATCGTCAATGACAACACGCCCGGACGAGGAGGAGCTACGGCACGGAGGGGTCTCGGCGCTTCGTGGGATTTTGACGATTCGGCCATGACAGAGGCTAAGTTTAGACGACGGGGTGGAACAGGCGAGACCAACGAATGGCCATGTCCTCTAATAATAGAGATTCGTCCAACGGCCCCGTCGACAGGTTTCTGGCATCAGAAAGGACATCGGAATAGTGAAATAACTCCCTTAAAAGAATACGCTTTTCTGAATTTCCAAAGTCGGCCACCAACTGACTAACCAGCTCGGCGACGTAGCGCTGGAACCAGATTAAACATCGCTCCGCGCCATAGTCCTTCCATTGCCGCGCGCAGCCGAGCGGATCCTTGGTTCCTGCGCGGATTGCCACTGCGTCTTCAATCCAATCGCCGTGACCACGCAGCTCGTCCGTCTGGATCAACTCCAAAGCTCGTAGCGGCGCACCTCCCACCAGATTCAGCGCCGCATCGGCGCTCCTTTTGTCCGCGGCCATCGTTTGGAGCCACGCTCCCGCTTCCTCGTGGCGGGGTGGCTGAACGGATACAGACACGCAGCGACTCCGAATAGTCGCGGGCAAGCGGGCCGTTCGGGCGGTTACTAGCAATAGAAAACAACTGGCGGGTGGCTCTTCCAGCACCTTTAAAAAGGCATTTGCGGCACTCGTGTTCATCGCGTCGGCGGGAACGACGACAACTATTTTTCGCTTGGCGGTATGGGGAGTTAGCGTGCAAAACTGACCGACTTCCCGGATTTGATCGACGCCGATGACCGCACTGTCGCCAAGCGGAACCACGCTCTTAACGTCCGGATGCGTGCCGGCTTCGAACCGAACGCAGCTTGGGCATGTTCCACACGCCAGCGCGTCGGCGGCCGGCGCTTCGCACAAAAGCGACTTGGCAAGCCGCCAGGCGAGCGCTGACTTTCCCACGCCATTCATACCGTGGAGGAGCAACGCGTGCGGCAGCGTGGAGAAATCGCGAACCAAGGCCGACCAAACTCTGTCATGCCAAAAGTAGCGCGCGCCAGGGTGTTTCGGGGGCGAAGCCCCGGCGCCAACCTCGTCGATCGCATCAGCCATGGAGATAGTCCCGCAAAACTCCAATAATCGCTCGTGCGACGTCGGCTTCGCCGAGCGATGCGTCGACGATCCGAAATCGCTTTGGCTCTTTGCGCGCCCTCGCGAGATACGTGTTGCGGACGCGATCGAGAAAGCCGTTCCGCTCGCCTTCGAATCGATCCGGCCGGCCGCGCTTCGCGGCGCGTTCCAATCCGATCTCGACCGGGACATCCAGCAGGATCGTCAGATCGGGGCGCAGGTCACCTTGAACCCACCGCTCGAGATCGGCAATTCGGTCCAACGCCAGCCCGCGGCCGCCGCCTTGATAGGCATAGGTCGCGTCGGTAAAGCGATCGCACACCACGGTCTTGCCGGCGACTAGCGCCGGACGAATAACGCGTTCCACGTGTTCCGCCCGTGCGGCAAACATGAGGAGGGTCTCCGCCTCGACTGACATCTCGCCCGCGTGATGCAGCAAGATCTCCCGTACGCGCTCGCCGAGTGCGGTCCCGCCCGGTTCGCGCGTCGCTGCCACGTCGTGACCTTCTTGTTGCAGCCACGCCAGCGCGGCGGCAAGCTGCGTGCTCTTGCCGGCGCCCTCACCACCCTCAAGCGTAATAAACAAGCCTTTGCGCATATCGGCGCTACGGATTCTTTCCGGGCGCACCGGCCTTTCTGTCGCTGTTCGAGTCGGCGGATCGTGGACGCCCACGAAGTTGATACTTTGCCACGGCGGCATTGTGCTCTTCGAGCGTCGAGGAGAAAACATGACTTCCGCCGCCGCTTGCCACGAAGTACAGGGCGGCGGTATCGGCCGGATGAAGTGCCGCAACCAACGACTCCCGGCCGGGCATCGCGATTGGCGTCGGTGGGAGCCCGCTTCGTGTGTAGGTGTTATACGGGGTGTCCGCTCGCAGATCCTCGAGGCGTAGGTTCCCGTCGAATCGCTCCCCGAGCCCATAGATTACCGTGGGGTCCGACTGAAGGCGCATTCCCTTGCGAAGCCGATTGACGAACACGCCGGCGATCAGATCGCGCTCGTCGGCTTGGCCGGTTTCCTTCTCCACAATCGACGCTAATATCAACGCTTCGTCCATTGATCGCAAGGGCAAATTTCCGGAGCGTGATTGCCATTCCTGCCGCAGCGTCACCTGCATCCTTTCAAATGCGCTGGTCAAGATATGCAGGTCGGTGTGTCCCTGAGAATACTGATAGGTATCCGGAAAAAACCGCCCTTCCGGGGGCAAATCCGGATAACCAATACGCGACATAACTTCCGTGGGCGCAAGACCTGCCAGCGTCGATGTTAGCTTGGGCGCGGACTGCAACGCGTTCATCACCTGCCGAAAAGTCCACCCTTCCACCAATACGAGTTGGTACTTGATCACACGGCCGGCGACAACCTGATTCAACAGCTCGACGGTGTTGGTTTTGGAACTGAATCGATATTCGCCGGCCTTGAGCTGGCGAGCACGACCGGTGAGATGCCCAAGCCAAACCAGCGAGTACGATTCCGCGATCGCTCCCCGGTCCCGGAGCATATTGGCGAAACCCCGAAGCGTGGTGCCCGGTTTGACCACGTAGGTTTCATCGGAAAGGTTTAGCGGGCGATGCCACGACCAGTAAAGAAGCGCGCCGATAACGGCCAGAATCCCTACAAAACCGGCGAAAACGGCACGCCTCAATCGTGGATACGTCGAAACTTTTCGAGCCATGTGGGGAAATTAGCGCCGGCAGACCGCAATCGCAAATACGAATCGCCAAGCGTAACGATTCCGCGAATCGTTTGGCGAGACAAAACGGGCGAACCCGACCTCGTCGCTAGCCCATGCGGCGCAGGACAAGCGTACCGTTTGTGCCACCGAAGCCGAAGGAATTCGAGATAGCGACGTCGATCGTCATGTCGCGCGCGCTCCCGGGAACGTAGTCGAGGTCACACTGCGGGCCCGGTTTCACAAGGTTGATCGTCGGCGGCGCTATCCGATGGTAGATGGAAAGCGCCGTATAAATCGCTTCCACGCCACCGGCGGCGCCTAGCAAGTGGCCGGTCATCGATTTCGTAGAGCTCACCGCCAATCGGCGCGCGTGCTCGCCGAACGTTGACTTAATCGCCAGCGTCTCGGCGATATCGCCGACTTCAGTGGACGTGCCGTGTGCATTGACGTACTGCACGGCGTCGGGGTCGATGCGCGCATTGCGAAGGGCCGCCTGCATGCAGCGCGCCGCCCCCTCGCCCGCATCGGGCGGGCTGGTGATGTGATACGCATCGCCGCTCATCCCGAAACCGATCAGTTCGGCGTAGATACGCGCGCCGCGGCGCTTAGCGCCCTCCATCTCCTCCAAGACGACCGCGGCACCGCCTTCGCTCAGGACGAAGCCGTCGCGATCCGCATCCCACGGGCGGCTCGCGGCAGCCGGATCGTCGTTGCGCGTCGACAGCGCCTTGGCATTGCTGAATCCGGCGACGCTTGTCGGCGTTATGGCCGCCTCGGCGCCCCCGGCAATCATCACGTCGGCATCGCCATACTCAATCAGGCGTCCCGCGTCCCCGATGGCGTGCGTTGCCGTCGAACAAGCGGTGACGACGGCAAGGTTGGGCCCTTTCAGGCCATACCTGATCGACAGTACGCCTGAAATCATGTTGATGATCGATGCAGGAACGTAGAAAGGCGACACCCGCCGGGGGCCTTTCTGACCAAGGATGAGCGTGGTTTGTTCGACCGTATTGATTCCGCCAAAACCGGACCCCATGTAAACACCGATCCGCTCGGCGTTGGCCTCGGTAATCTCGATTCCGGAATCCTTGATGGCCTCGACGCCGGCGGCAACGCCGAGGTGGATAAACCGGTCGGTGCGCCGAATTTCCTTGTCGCTCAGATACGCGGTTGGGTCAAAGTCCTTAACCTCACCGGCGATTTGGGCGGGATAGGCCGCCGCATCGAATGCGCTAATGCGACGGATGCCGCTGCGACCACCACAAATTCCCGACCAATTCTCTTCTTTACCCACACCGAGCGGCGATACGACGCCCAATCCGGTAATAGCGACGCGACGTTTTTCACTCAAGCGGCACAGCCCCCGCGCGTACGTGTTATCGATGGTTTGAAGCTACCGATCCGCGGAGCGGCGGTCACCGACCGGTGGACACGCCACTCCGCGGGAAGCGACGGAAGAGAAAGATCAGCTGAGATGCGAATTGATGTAGTCGATGGCCTGCTGAACGGTGGTGATCTTCTCGGCTTCTTCGTCGGGAATCTCGCAGTCGAATTCCTCTTCGAGGGCCATCACCAGCTCCACGGTATCCAGCGAGTCGGCGCCCAGATCGTCGACGAACGACGCGTCGCTCGACACTTCGCTCTCGTTGACCCCCAGCTGCTCGACTACGATCTTTTTGACGCGCTCCTCAACACTGCTCATGGCAAACTGTTCCTCCGAAGTGTGACTCGTTCCGGCCTTCCCGCGCTGCACAAAGCGCGAGCGACTCGGTGGGATGTACCGCGAATTAGCACGCGCGGCCCGCGTAGTCCGAAAAACGGCCGGTCGACCTGGCGCGGGCGCATACTTAACACTATTTGCCCAAGGTCGTCCAGCTTACGGTAGAGCATTAATTCATGTACATACCGCCATTTACGTGCAAAGTCGTACCCGTAATGTACTGCGCCTGCGGCGATGCCAAGAAAACCACGGCGTGAGCGATATCTTCCACTGCCCCAAGTCGCCCGAGCGGTACCTGCGCGAGCAACACCTCGCGCGCCGCCTCCGGCAGACCGCGCGTCATGTCGGTGTCGATATAACCGGGCGCAACCGCGTTTACAGTGATATTGCGGCTTCCGACCTCCCGCGCCAGCGAGCGGGTAAATCCAATGATCCCGGCCTTCGCGGCCGCATAGTTACTTTGTCCGGCGTTGCCGGTCGCCGCGACCACCGAGGTTATGTTGATAATTCGACCCTTGCGTGCCTTCATCATCGGGCGCAGGCACAGTTTGCTCATCCGATAAATCGATTTCAGATCGGTATCGACAACCACGTCCCAATCCGCCTCCGACATTCGCGCAAGCAGCCCGTCCCGCGTAATGCCGGCGTTGTTTACGAGGATAGTAGGTTGCCCGACGGTCTTTTGCATCTCTTCGAATAGTCTCTCGGCCGCCGCGCTATCGGTTACGTCGAGAGGCATTGCAGATCCATTAATATCATTTTCTGACAATAACTTAGAAAGCTTATCTGCTCCATCGATCGAAGTCGATGTACCGACCACCGTTGCCCCCTCGCGACCGAGAGCAAGCGCGATAGCTCGGCCGATGCCACGGCTCGCACCGGTTACCAGTGCCACCTCATGCTTGAGCGACATGCTCACGTTCCCTATCCCCCCACTTGCCAAGCTTTGAGCGCATTTCGCGGTCGAGCTCGCATCAATACTTCAGCAGCACCGAGCCCCAGGTGAAACCTCCGCCCACACCTTCCATGAGAACAACGTCGCCGCGCCGGATGCGATCGCTCCGTACCGCCTCGTCGAACGCGAGCGGAATCGATGCCGCCGAGGTGTTGCCGTGGCGATCGAGCGTCACGACCACTTTTTCCATCGGCAAACCAAGCTTTCTCGCGGTCGCAGTAACGATACGGATGTTCGCTTGGTGCGGCACCAACCAATCGATGTCCGACCGCTGCATGTCATTTGCCGCCAACGCCTCGTCGACAACCTGGGTCAACGTGGTCACGGCTAGCTTGAATACCTCGCTGCCGGCCATTTGCACATAGGCTTGGCCGGCGATGACCTTGTCGTATCCTTTGGACACGCCGGCCGGAACGCACAGAATCGGATGGTACTGACCGTCGGCGTGTAAATGCGATGACAGGATGCCGGGCGTTTCATCCGCTTTGAGCACCACCGCGCCGGCACCGTCTCCGAATAGAACGCAGGTGCCGCGGTCGCTCCAATCGAGAATGCGCGTAAACGTTTCAGTGCCGATGACGAGGGCACAGCGCGCGCTTCCGGTTTGAATGAACTTGTCGGCAATCGCCAACCCGTAAACGAAACCGGTACACACCGCCTGCACATCGAAGGCCGGACAGCCGTGTATACCGAGGCGCTCTTGAATCAGGCAGGCGGTCGCCGGGAACACGAGATCCGGCGTGGTTGTGGCCACGATGATGAGATCCACGTCCTTGGCATCGATCGCAGCCATCGCCAATGCGCGCCGCGCCGATTCAAAACCCATCGTCCCGCTGGTTTCTTCCGGGCTCGCCACGCGCCGTTCGCGAATACCGGTACGTTCGACGATCCATTCGTCCGAGGTGTCGACCATCTTTTCAAGATCGACATTGGTAACTATCTTCGCCGGCAAGTAACTGCCGGTGCCGACAATGCGCGCGTACGTCATGCGACCTGTCCTGCTCCCAGCATTAGGCCCAGCTCGCGGCCGATGCGCTCGGGCACGTTGTGGTTGGCTTCCGACAATGCCTCGCGAATCGCTTGCTGAAACGCCACTACGTCGGCGCCGCCGTGACTCTTCACCACGGTGCCGTTCAGGCCGATGAGGGTGGCCCCGTTATACAGTCGCGGATCGACTCGACGCCCGAGCGCACGCAGCGCCGGTGCCGCCACGAGCGCGGCGAGTCGCCGGCTCCAGTGTCGCGAGAATTCCTGCCGCATAAATTGCCAAATCATTTGCGCCAAACCTTCGCTGGCCTTCAGCGCGATATTCCCGACGAATCCATCGCAGACGACGACGTCCAGGTCGCCAGTATAAATGTCATTGCCCTCGACGTAACCCACGTAGTTGACGTGGCTCGCACGCAGGAGCTCCGCCGCTTGTTTGACGATTTCGTTCCCCTTGATGTTTTCCTGGCCAACGTTCAGCAATCCGATACGCGGGCGCTCTTTGCCTTCGATCGCGCTCACCAGAATCGACCCCATGATGGCAAATTGCACCAGCTGCTCAGCGGTGCAATCGACGTTTGCGCCGAGGTCGAGCACATGCGCATGGCCGCGCACCGAGGGAAGGTTACGAATAATCGCCGGCCGGTCGATGCCCGGCAGCGTCTTCAACACGAACCGCGCGGTTGCCATCAGCGCCCCGGTGTTACCCGCGGAAACCGCGGCCTGCGCTTCCCCTTGCTTTACCAGCTCGATGGCAACACGCATCGACGACGCTTTCTTGGTGCGCAACGCCTGCGCCGGCGATTCGTCCATCGCCACGATCTCGGGAGCATGGTGAACGCGAAGGCGTTCGCTTTCGTGCCCACGGCATCGACGCAATTCCTCCACAAGCTGTTCACGCCGCCCGACCAAAATGAATCTTGCGGCCGGCTCGTCGCTGAGCGTTGCGAGTGCCGCGGGCACCACGACGGACGGGCCATGGTCACCCCCCATCCCGTCAAGCGCAATGGTGGTCAACGCGAATTCCCCGCGGGGCGCCGGGCGACGTTATTCGGCGGGACTCTTACTGCTCTCGATGACTTTGCGGCCACGGTAGTAGCCGTCGCGCCCGACGTGGTGGCGCCGGTGAATTTCACCGCTGGTCTTGTCGGTCGACAGCGCGGGCTTGGCCAGCTTGTCGTGCGAGCGGCGCATGCCGCGACGCGACGGCGGTACTCGGCTCTTTTGTACGGCCATGACGACTCCTTACGAATTTTTGCTTTGTGAATCGGGCTTGAAGAATTCTTGTGCTCAGCGCTTTGCGTTCTTCAGCGCTGCCAGCACGGAAAACGGCCTTGCGTCCTTGTTCGCGTTGGACTCGAATTCCGTTTGCCGAGGCGATTCGCGCGCTGCGTGTGCATGACAGCTCTCGACCGGGTGCATCGGAACCATCGGCATCGACAGGAGCAGCTCGTCTTCGACCAGCGATCCCAGCGTGATCGGGCGCTCCACCGTCAGAGCACTTCCGCTTTCCATCAGTTCGTCGCGCTCGCCCGTGCGCAATAATAATAAATGCGGGCGGGTCGACAACGACAGCGACATGGGTTCCATGCAGCGCTGGCACGTCACGTTGATTCGCGCGTCGATCGTGCCGTTCACAGTGCGCAAGCCGTCGCTCGGATCGTGCTCGAACTGCAAATCGATCCGCACCGACCCCTCGGCGTCTCGGCACATCTGCGCCAGCCGCGCCATTCCCTTGACCGGAAGCTCGCCGCTCAGGCGCGCACCCTTCTCGGCCAACTGGATCGGGTCGATTATCGAAGACCAGCCGCCCAACATCAGGCGCGCATCATATATATGGGAGAAACACCTGTCAAAACAGCGGATTTCCGCGAAGCGGCTTTGCTTCGGTTACGGATGGCGGCAATATGGCGGGCACCCAATCGCGCGCACCTCAATGTCCGTTACGCTTGTTCTTGCGTCGTCATCCCGCTTTCGCCGCGCGCTCCTTGAACGCCTCGGCCTGCCGTTCGAGTCGATCGCGCCGGACGTGGACGAAACGCCGAACCCCGGCGAAGCACCGCTCGCGTTGGCACAGCGGCTCGCGCTCGCCAAGGCCCGTGCCATCGCGCCCCGCCGACCGACCGCGCTCATCATCGGATCCGATCAAGTGGCGGTGTATGCCGATACCATCGTCGGGAAGCCGCGCGATCACGCGGAGGCCGTGCGACAACTGCGCGCCGCTTCCGGCCGCAAGGTGGTGCTGTATACCGCCCTCGTGCTACTCAACGCCGCGACCAACCGCGTGCAAAGTGAAGTTGTTCCGTTCGGTATTCAGTTTCGTCCGCTGACCGACGCGCAAATCGAAAACTATCTTCGCAAAGAGCAGCCGTACGACTGCACCGGCAGCGTCAAGTCGGAAGGTTTGGGAATCGCGTTGCTCGAGCGCTTCGAGGGGGATGACCCCAACGCGCTGGTCGGCCTGCCGCTGATTCGCCTGATACGAATGCTTGAGAACGAAGGCGTAGCGGTACTCTAGATGCTTCAAAGAAACGCGCGATCGGGCCGTTGCCTGCAATCTGCGTTTGTCCGCGTTCATCTGCGGTTTCAAGATAATATCACTTCATACTCGGTGCACGCCCGAACACCTCTTGGCTCAACACACGCGCCGCCTCGCTGCCGATCCGGCGCGCGACCCGCTCGAATACGCCCTCGCGCTGCGTGAAGTCGACGATATCTTCCGCGCCGATCACCTCGCGCGCCACATAGCTCGCGCTTCCCAGATCATCCGCCAAACCGAGTTGAATCGCCTCCTCCCCGCTCCAAAACAATCCGGAAAACGTTTCTTTCGTTTCCTTGAGATGCTCGCCGCGCCCCGCACGTACGCGCTCGATAAACTGCTTGTGTATGCGATCCAGCAGCTTCTGCGCGTACCGGCGATCGAATGAGGACAGCGGCGAAAACGGGTCGAGAATTCCCTTATGTTCGCCGGCGGTCAGTAGGCGCCGCTCGACGCCGACTTTCTTCATGGTATCGACGAAACCGAAACCGTTCATGAGCACACCGATCGAGCCGACCACGCTCGCGCGATCGACGAAAATCTTGTCGGCCGCCACCATGGCGTAGTAACAACCGGAGGCACACACGTCGGTGACCACGGCGTACAGCGGCTTTGCCGGATGCTTGGCGCGCAGCCGCTTGATCTCTTCATAGATGTAACCGGACTGCACCGGGCTACCGCCCGGGCTGTTGGCGCGTACGACGATTCCGATCGCCGACTTATCCTCGAACGCGCTGCGCAACCCGGCGATCACGTTGTCTGCGCTTGCTTCGGTGTCCGGGGCGATCGTGCCATCGAGTTCAATCAGCGCCGTATAGCGCGACGCAAGTCCGCGCCCGCCTAGATTTGCGCCCAGCACAAGCAGCAACGCGAACAACAAGTACAGCGCGAAGAACAGCTTGAAAAAGATCCCCCAGCGCCGCGCGCGCCGCTGCTCGGTTAACGAGGCAAACGCGAGGCGCTGCAATAAATCGCGTTCCCAGCCGGTGGGCGGCGCCTCGGGAACGGACCCCGGGCGTTCGTGGTTGTCGCTGTTCGTCACGTTACGACCTCGCTGCGTCAAGAGACGCCAGATAAATTGCATTTTCTTTCTCGATTACCGAAAGTTTTACCAGACCGCCGTTGCATGGACCGCCGACGCACGCGCCGGTGCCGGGTTGGTAATGCGCGCCGTGCACCGCGCAGATCAGATAGCGCCCGCTGCGGTCGAAAAATCGGCCCGGTTCCCAATCAAGACTCAACCCGCGATGCGAACACCGATTCAGATATGCGTGCACGTCGCGTTGAAAACGCAGCACGAATGCCGGAACCGTTTCGCCGCGATACATCACGGTAAATCGCACTGCATCACCGCCGTCGATCAGCGCCTCGCTGGCGCAAATCATTCGCTTGCCGGTTTCAACCACTGACAGACTTCCGCGAATGTATCGAGACAACCGAGTGGATCGTGCTGCAACAAGCGTTCGCGTTCATGCGCGCCGTAACTCACGGCAAGACTGCGCATGCGCGCGGCCAGCGCCATTTGCAGGTCGTAGGTCGTGTCGCCAATCATGAGCGCGCGTTCGGCATCGATGCCCGTATAGCCGAGTATATCGTGCAACATCTGCGGATGCGGCTTGGAAAACGCCTCGTCGGCGCAGCGCGTGACGCAAAAGTACCGCGAGGTCGCGGTATCGCGGAGCACGCGATCAAGGCCGCGGCGGGCTTTACCGGTCGCCACCGCCAGTTGAAACCCATCGGCAGCCAGCTGTTCCAAGCCTTCGATCACCCCGGGGAACAACGCCGTTTCGGTCCGATCGATATCGATGAAGTGCCGACGGTAGTGATGGACGACCTGCTCGCGGGTCACGGTAGCCACACCCGGTAATACCAAATCGAGCGCCTCGCTCAGCCCGAGACCGATGATGTTGCGAATGGCGGCGTCCGGGGGCGGCGCGAGACCGGCATCGACGGCGGCGGCTTGGAAACACCGCACGATCTTCGCCGCCGAATCCATGAGCGTGCCGTCCCAGTCGAACACGATCAAGTCATAAGGTCGCGGGTTCACGCAGTCTTTCCAGCAGGCTCTTCAATTCGGTCGGCAGCTCGGCCGCTATCTCGATTCTAGCGCCCGTTGCGGGGTGTGCGAATCGCAACCGCGCGGCGTGCAGGAACAGCCGCCGCAGGCCGAGCTCCCGGAGTTCGCGATTAAACGCCCGGTCACCGTACTTTTCGTCCCCCGCAATCGGATGGCCGATGTGAGCCGCGTGCACGCGCGCCTGATGGGTGCGCCCGGTGTCGAGCCGTATTTCGACGAGTGTCGCGGGCCCGTAGGCGCGCTTGGGCTCGAAACGACTCGCGGCGGCTCGGCCCTCGTCACTGACTCCCACGAGACGCTCGCCACCTCGAATCCGATCACGTGCCAACCGCGCACTCACGGTCTTCGAACCCCCGCGCCACCGCCCTTTGAGCAGCGCCAGATAGCGTTTCTCGATCTTGCCGTCGCGCAGCATCTCGTGCAGCGCCAGCAGCGCCGGCCGGTTCTTAGCTAGCAGCAAGCATCCTGAGGTATCGCGATCCAGCCGGTGCGCCAGCTCGAGCACGGGCAGGTCCGACCGCACGGCTCGCAGTCCCTCGATCAGCCCGGCACCGACCCCGCTGCCGCCATGCACCGCCAAGCCTCCCGGTTTGTCCAGAACGAGAAGGTCCCGGTCTTCATACAGTGTGCGACCGGACAGCCATTCGAATCGCTGCGGTTCGGTCGCTTTAACCGGTTGGCTTGTCCTTATGGGCGGTATCCGTACCTTGTCCCCTTCCTGCAAGCGATAGCTTGGCGCGACGCGGGCGCTATTCACGCGCACTTCGCCGCGGCGCAAGATCCGATACACGTGGCTCTTGGGTACGCCTTTCAGCTGTCCGAGCAAAAAATTGTCGAGCCGTTGTCCCTCGCGCGAGACGTCGATTTCTACGTGGCGAACGCGGTGTTGCTCGGCCGCACCGCCGGGGCTGTTCTTGCTGCGGCTCATCGTTCTAATTGCCGGTGCCTAGGTTCATTGATATAGTCGATAATGTATTACAAGGGCCATGTGTTGAGTTGTTCGATATCCGCGCTCACCGCATCGCCAGTCAGAATGTTTACCGTATCGGGCAATGGTGTCCGGTACGACTCGGCGAACCAGGCAAGCAAGCCTTCGTTCCTGCCCTAAGGGCATATCCGCCGGGTACAGCAAGGGTTTCGCATCCCTCACCCCGATCGACAGTAGGGATGCACAGCGATTGAGACGCAGACGGTTTTAGTCGCCCGGCAGGCGCAAGCGCCCGTCAGTTGGACGTAGTGCCGCTTTGTTTCGCGAGATACCCCGCAGAGGCGTTCGTTTGTGAACGCTCCCAGAGAGGACTCGCCGCGAGCCGCTGGGTCAATTCCCGAAGCGTCGGGGATTTTATAATGAAAAGAATTCTGTTTAATGCAACTCACCCCGAGGAGTTGCGGTTGGCGATCGTCGACGGCCAAAAACTCCTCGATCTCGACATCGAGTCTTCCACTTACCAGCTCAAGAAAGGCAATATCTACAAGGGACGCGTGACCCGCGTCGAACCGAGCCTCGAAGCCGCGTTCGTCGACTACGGCACGGAGCGCCAGGGCTTCCTGCCCTTGAAGGAAATCTCACGCGCCTTCTTTACCGGCTATGACGAGCGCACGCCGATGGGTCAGGTCCGGATCAAGGACGTCATCAAGGAAGGCCAGGAACTCTTGGTTCAGGTCGATAAGGAGGAACGCGGTACCAAGGGTGCGGCGCTTACCACCTTTATCAGCCTCGCCGGCCGCTATCTCGTGCTCATGCCGAATAACCCCAAGGGCGGCGGGATTTCTCGCCGGATCGAGGGCGAGGAACGGGCCGAGCTACGCGATGCCATGGCCCAACTCAAGGTACCCGACGACTACTCCCTGATCGCCCGCACCGCCGGAATCGGACGCAGCGCCGAAGAGCTTCAGTGGGACCTGGACTATCTCGTCAATCTGTGGGATGCCATCAGCAAGGCGGCGGCGGATCGCTCCGCGCCGTTCCTGATTTACCAGGAGAGCAACCTGGTGGTTCGCGCCACGCGCGACTACCTGCGTCAGGACATCGGCGAAATCCTGGTCGACAACCAGGAAATCCACGAGCGCATGAAGAAATTCATGGACCAAGTCGCGCCGCAGTGGATTGACCGATTGAAACTCTACAAGGATGAAACCCCGCTGTTCTCGCGCTACCAAATCGAACACCAGATCGAATCGGCGTTTTCGCGCGAGGTGCGTCTCGAATCGGGCGGCGCCATCGTCTTCGACAAGACCGAGGCGCTGGTCACGATCGATATCAACTCCGCCCGCGCCACGAAGGGCGCGGATATCGAGGAAACCGCGCTCAATACCAATCTCGAAGCGGCCGAGGAAATCGCCCGGCAGTTGCGATTGCGCGATTTGGGCGGGTTGATCGTCATCGATTTCATCGACATGACCCCGATGCACCACCAGCGCCAGGTGGAAAACCGCCTGATCGATGCGTTGAAGGTCGATCGCGCGCGTGTCCAGGTGGGCCGAATCTCGCGCTTCGGACTCCTCGAAATGTCGCGTCAGCGGTTGCGCCCCTCGCTCGGCGAATCCTCGAGCCTAGTGTGCCCGCGCTGCGACGGCACCGGCCACATTCGTTCGATTCAGTCGTCGGCGCTGTCGGTACTGCGCATGATTCAAGAAGAAGCGATGAAGGAAAATACCGCCGCGGTGCACGTGCACTTACCGGTCGCGACCGCGACCTACTTGTTGAACGAGAAGCGCATCGAGCTGAACGCCATCGAATCGCGCGTCGGTACGCCGATCATGGTGGTGCCGGACGAAGGGCTGGACACGCCGCACTACCATATACGCCGCCTGCGGATGGAGGAATACGAATCCGAAGCGGACGTTCCGAGCTATGACATCGAAATCGTCGAAGACGAAGAGAAGGAAACGGTTCCACGTGTTGCCCCCGCCGCGGAAACGCCGGTCATCGGGCCGCTCACCCACGCGGTCGCGCCACCGGCACAGCCGCCGAAGGCCGGTCGGCTGAAGCGGCTGATGCGAAAATTGTTCGCGCCACGATCGACCGCGCCCACGACCTCGGCGGCGGCGACAAGGGAATCGCGCCCCGCCGCTCGACATCGACCCCAGGGGCGCGATCAACGTCAACGTCATCCTCATCGCGGTCCCCGGCCTTCTCACGCCGGCGGCGAATCCGCCAAGCAAACTGCTCGCCCGGAACCGTCCCCGGCACCGCGCGCGGCCGGGTCGGCTCCGTCGGAAGCGCCGGCGGGTCACCGCGATCGACCGGAAGGCAGTCGCCGGCGCGGCCGGCGCGGCCGGCACGGTCGCGGCGGCGGCCATTCGCATGGTCAGGAACGGTCGGCACGGCCCGAAGGCGCGAACCAACGCACTCCACGCGAACAGCGCGAGTCGCGCGAGCCGCGAGAACCGAAACCGTCGGCGCCGCCTCGCTCAAACGGACCGGAAGCGCAAACGGAAGTGCACCAACAGGCGCCGGCGCCGAGCATGACCGAAGTTTCGCCGCGCACGGATCACGTTGCGACGCCCGAACCTATCACGCTGCAACCGCCGGAAACGTCAACGCCGTTGGTACAGGTGGAAACGCGGCCGGAACCGGGCAACGAGTCCGAACCGATTAAGCGCGACTAGCGCCCGCGGCGCAACGCCGCCGAACCGCCGAACAAGACGCGCGCGGCTCCGCTATTTCGTCGAAGCGATCCGCGCGCGGACATCCGTCAACAAACCTTCCGCCGCGTCTTCGATGAGATCGAGCACGCGGTCGAATCCACCGGCACCGCCGAAGTACGGGTCCGGCACCGCCCGTTCGCTCGCGGTCACGGCATACTCCAAGAACAACCGCAGCTTGTGCTCCTGTCCGGCCGGGCAGAGCGTGCGCAAGTTCGCGTGATTCTCGTGATCCATCGCAAGTACGTAGTCGAACCGAAGAAAATCTTCCGCGGTGGCTTGTCGGCCGCGCAGATGACGGATGTCGACGCCGCGCCGCGCCGCCGCCGCTTGCGCGCGCGGATCCGGCGGTTCTTGCGTGTGATACGCGTGTGTGCCGGCTGAATCGACCTCGACATGGTTGGCGCAGCCGGCTTCGGCAACCAATTTACGGAAAACTCCCTCAGCCATTGGTGAACGGCAGATATTGCCCAGACAAACAAAGAGTACGCGGATCACGGCCGTTCCCCCGCCATCCTTGGCGCGAATCCGCGACTCCGTTCAACACCAGCCAGGCCCTCCGTGGCCGGGCGTTCGGCGGCGCGAATGCACGTTAAGTGCATTCGCGAATGCTCCGCCTCACCCTCCGCCATTGGTGAGCGGCAGATATTTCCGAGGCAAACGAACAAAACACGGACCATATGTAAAGCAGTGAATAGGGAAAAGTTAAAAGTGTAAAGTGAAAAAAGCACCGCACCCGCTCGCTTCTCACTTTACACTTTTCATTTTTCACTTTTCACTGAAGTGCCTCCTCGCCCGCTCGAGATCCTCGGGGGTGTCGATGCTCTTGCGCGGAGGTTCGTCCGTAACGTGTACGGCTATGCGTTCGCCGTGCCACAGGACGCGCAGTTGCTCCAGCTGCTCGATCCGCTCGAGTTCACACGGACCCCATCCGCAGAACCGCGCGACGAAGCCGGCGCGGTACGCGAAAACCGCAACGTGTCGATAAGCAATCGACGGCACGTACCGGTCGTCGGCCGGCGAATCGCGCAACCGCGGTATAGCCGCTCGGCTGAAATACAGCGCGTAACCGTCACGATCCAAGACGACCCTTGCTGCGTTCGGATCAATGAACATATCGATATCGTCGATACGGTGACAGGCGGTCGCCATAACGGCTTCGGGGCAGCGCTCCAAGGTCTCGGCGACGCTTCGCAGAAGCCGCGGCGGCATCGCCCATTCGTCGCCCTGCAGATTGACCACGATCTCGTCCGCTTTCACGTTTAGCTTTCGGATAGCCTCAGCGATCCGGTCGGTACCGGAGGGATGGTGCGCGGCGGTCATGCATACCTCCGCTCCGAATGCTTCCGCCGCCGCGCGTATGCGCTCGTCATCGGTGGCGATCGTGACCCGCTCGGCGCCGCTCGTCCGCGCACTGTCATATACACGCTCGATCATCGTTTTGCCGGCAATGTCTGCCAGTGGTTTTCCCGGCAGGCGGCTTGACGCATAACGTGCGGGAATAATTACGTGCATGCGGGGCAGCGTTCGGATCGCGGGATGCTCGTGGCGAATCTCACCCGGCGGACCGTTAGCGCGGCAGCCCTTCTTCGGGCACTCGCCGCGCTTCGTCCTCGAGCATCACGGGAATATCGTCACGGATAGGATAGGCGAGTCGATCGGCGCGGCAAACGAGTTCCGATTTCGCTTTGTCGTAGATGAGCCGGCCTTTGCAAATCGGGCACACGAGAATGTCGAGCAGTTTGCTATCCATCATTTTCTCCGCAAACGTTGTTGCAGCCACTCGCCGAAACGCCGATCCATTTCGGCGCCGACCGCCAGGTACCAAACATTGTGATTCGCGAATCCGCGACATTTTACCGCATCTTTTTCGGTCATCACGACATCGGCGCCGTCGGCAAACTGGAGGTCCGAAGCGGCGAATGGATAATGATCGGGGAACGGATGTTCCTCCACCTCGATGCCCAGCGCGCGTAGCGAGGCGAAGAACCGCCTGGGATTGCCGATGCCGGCAAGCGCATGAACCCGGCGACCGCGAAAATCATCAAGAGGCGCCGTTTCCCTGGGATTCCGCACGCGCCGAAAGCCGGCGGGCGCCAAGCGCATCGACCATGCATCAGGCGCGCTTGCGCCGTTGAGCACGCGCGCGTCGACCGTTTGCAGGCGCGACCGGCACTCGCGCAACGGTCCTGCCGGCAGGCAGCGCCCGTTGCCGAGTCCGCGTTCGCCGTCGAGCACCGCGATTTCAACGTCGCGATGCAACCGGTAATGCTGCAAGCCGTCGTCCGCGACGATCACGTCACAACCTTGCGCCAATAGTTCCCGCACGCCGCGTGGGCGATCGGGATCGGCGACGACCGGAACACCGGCGCGGCGCGCGAGCATGGTCGGCTCATCGCCGACCGCGCGCGGATCGGAGTCCGGCGTGACCCGCTGCGGCCACCGTTGGGCACGGCCGCCGTAACCGCGTGAGACGATTCCGGGGCGCCAACCGCACGCCACCAGGAAGTCCGTGATCCATAGCACCAGCGGGGTCTTGCCGGTACCGCCGACCGTGATGTTGCCGACAACGACGACCGGCACGGGAAACGATTCGGCGCGGCACCATCCGCTACGGTACATGCGTCGGCGAACCGTCGCCACCGCGCAGTACATCGCTGCCAGCGGCGACAACAGGCGGCTCACCCAGGAATCGCGGTACCAGTGGCGCTCGATCCACATATCTTGGGGGACCCTGATTTATATGGCTTTCTGTCGCAAAGACGCGAAGACGCGAAGACGCAAAGAAGAGGTTTAGTTTACCCGAGTCTTTCTTTGCGCCTTTGCGTCTCTGCGGCAAACATTCATATTTTTTCGGACCGTCGCCGCGACGGCAGCGAACCGTTTAGGCGTCGACAAACTGCTGCCGATAAAGCGCGGCATAAATGCCGTTGCGCGCCAGCAATTCTTGATGAACACCCTGTTCCACGACCCGCCCTTGCGACAAGACGACAATGCGATTCGCGTGCTCCACCGTCGACAACCGATGGGCGATGACCAGCGTCGTGCGGCGCTCGCGCAGTACGCTCATCGCCTCCTGCACATACCGCTCGGATTCGGCATCGAGCGCCGACGTGGCCTCGTCCAAAATCAGTATCGGCGCATCCTTATAGAGCGCGCGCGCGATCGCGACCCGCTGGCGCTGACCGCCGGACAACAAGCTGCCGCGTTCGCCGACGCGCGTCTCCAAGCCTTCGGGAAACTGCCGCGCAAACTCGAGCACGTGCGCGACCCGCGCCGCCGCGTCGACGCGCGCATCATCGATCGGCTCGCGCGATCCATACACGATGTTATTGCGGATGGTGTCGTCGAACAGCATAGTATCTTGGCCGACGACCGCGATATGCCGCCGCAGGTCTGCCAGCGCGCAGTCGTTGATATCGACATCGTCGATCCAAATCGCGCCGTCGTCGACGCGATAAAAACGCGGCAGCAAACTCGCGATCGTCGTCTTGCCGCTGCCGGAGGCGCCGACGAGGGCCAACGTCTCGCCCGGCTCGACGGTAAAGCTCACGTTGTGCAACGCCGGCGCATCGCTCAACGGATAGCGAAAATTAGCGTTGCGATACTCGACGCGTCCGCGCACGTGCTCCAGCCGCGTGGCACCGGCATCCGGTTCGCGTGCTTGATCGAGCAAGCCGAAGACACTGGTGGCCGCGGCCAAGCCGGTTTGCACCAGCTCGTTGACCTTTGCCAGGTTCTTTCCCGGCGCCATCATCAAGATCATGGCGCTGATGAACGACGCGAAATCGCCGGCGCTGACGTCGCCAAAAGAAAACGCGGCATAAATCACCAGCGCCAGCGCACCGGAGGCGACCAGCTGTAACAAACTGATGCCGACCGCGGAAATCGCGCTTCGCCGCGTGGTTTCCTTGCGATTGCGTTCATTCGCGCGCCGAAACGTTTCAATCTCGAATCGTTGGGCCGTGAACGCTTTGACGATGCGCTGCCCGCCGATCGCTTCTTGCAGCACGTGCGAAATGTCGCCCATGCTGTTCTGGATCAGCACGCTCGTCTTTCGGAAGCGCCGGTTCATGATGCCGAGCACCCAGCTCGACACCGGCGTCAGCACCGCGAACAAAAGCGTCAGCTTCCAATTCAAGTACAGCATCCAGGCAGCAAGCGCGATGAGCGTCAGGCTGTCGCGCACGATCGTCAACACCGCGGCGGTAACGGCAGCGGCGATTTGCTCGACGTCGAATATCAACTTCGAAATCAGGCCGCCGGAAGAATTGGCGTCGAAAAACCCGCTTGGCAGATGCACGAGCTGCGCAAACATGGCTTCCCGTAGATCGAACGTGACGCGCCGCCCGATCCAGTTGAGTCCGTACTGCGAGAGGAAATTTCCGAGCGCGCGCACGAAAAACAAACCGACGATGAGCGGCGGAATGTATTTCATCGTTGCCGGATCGCGCGCCACCAACCCGTTGTCGACCAACGGCTTCATGAGCGCGGCAAAACCCGCCGACGTCGCCGAGAGGATCGCCATGCCGGCGATCGCGGCGAGAAAAATCCACTTATACGGCCAAACGTAGCGCAGCAGACGCCGGTACTGCGTCACGGTGCCGGCAGCCACGTATGGCTCGTGGGCGGTCACGACCCGGAATCGGGCGCCGGTTTTTGCGTGGCGAAGGTGAGTCGCGTAATACCCAGGCGACCGGCGACGTCCATTACGCGCACCACGGCTTCGTGCGGCGTCTTCGCGTCCGCCTGGATGATCAGTAAGCGCTCCTTGTTGCCGCCGATTTCGCGCAGCAACGTGCTGCGCAACAGCTCGACGCTGTTGCTTAGCAGCTGCTGATCGTCGATGTAATATTGTCCGCGCGCATCGATGACCACGCGCAGCGCGTCGGGCGCCGGCGTCGCATCGACCGATGCTTCCGGCAGCCGAACTTGCAGTAGCGCCTGGCTGGAAAAACTCGTGGTCACAATGAGGAAGATCAACGTCATCAACAAAACATCGATCAGCGGAATCAAGTTGATCTCCGGCTCTTCGTCCGGTGTCGGTCGGAAATTCATGGCGCGCCTCAGTCCGGTTCGCGATTTCCCTGCAACACTTCGATCACGCGCAGCGCCTCCTGTTCCATATCGAGCAGCAGCTCGGTGACTTTGCCCCGAAAGAAACGGTAGAACATAACCGCCGGGATTGCCACGGTCAGGCCGGTCGCGGTCGCGACCAGCGCCTGCGAGATGCCGCCGGCGACGATCGACGGATCGCCGACGCCGCGGGTGCTGATGCCGGAAAACATCTCGATCATGCCGAGCACGGTGCCGAGCAGGCCGAGAAACGGCGCAATGGCCGCGATCGTGCCGAGCGTACGCAGGTAGCGCTCGAGCTCCGGCGCCGCGTGCCGGCCGGCATCTTCCACGGCTTCCTTGATGACTTCGCGGTTGTGGCGGCGATTTATCAGGCCCGCGGCGACCACCCGCCCGAGCGGCGAACTCCGCCGCACCAGGTCGATCTGCGATTCATCGAGTTCGTTACGTTCCAGCCATTGCCGCACTTGCGGCACCAAATTCGGCGGACAGACGTGCTTGCGCTGCAACGACCACAGCCGCTCGCCGATGATGGCGAGCGCCGCCACCGAGCACAGCATCAACGGCCACATGGCCAACCCGCCGGCCTTGATTAACTCGAACATGGATCGCCTCGAAAAAAAGTGCGGCTAATGTAACAGACGCTTCGAAAAGCTCAAGGCGCCGCCGGCGCGTGCCAGTATCGGCGATGACGCGCGCGAAACTCGCTCACATCGATGCCGTCCGCGCGCAAGAAGAACGTGATCGCGCCGCCGTTCGCCGAATCGTACTGCCGAATGCCGCGCGCGCGGTAGCGCTCGCGCACCGCCGGATGCGGATGGCGATAGCGATTTCGGTACCCGATCGGAAACACGACGTGCGCCGGTTGCACGGCGTCGATGAATTCCGCGCTTGACGATGTTTGGCTGCCGTGATGCGGCGCAACCAAAATCGTCGAAGGCAACCGATCGCGCACGCGTCGCAACAAACTTCGCTCGCCGGCCTTCTCGATATCCGCGGGCAGCAGAATACCTCCATGACGGCTGCGTACGTGCAACACACACGACGCGTCATTGCGTCGATCCGGCGCATCAACCGGATTGAGCACGGCGAAGTCCACCTCGTCCCAGCGCCACCGCATGCCGGCGCGACATGCCTCGCCGGTGACATTGAGCGCGCCGCTCACGACCTTTGTCACCGGCAGGTCGGCCATGACCGACGCCGCACCGCCGGCGTGATCGTTATCGCCGTGACTGATCAGCAATGTATCCACCCGTGCGATTCCGTTGGCGCGCAAGTACGGAACGACAACGCTACGACCCGCGTCGGAACGCGCGCTCCAGCGGGCGCCACTATCGAACACCAGTACGTGATGTTGCGTCCGAACCACCGCGGCCAAGCCCTGACCCACATCCAGCACCGTAAACCAAACTTCGTCGGCGAGCGGTGCCGGCGGCCGCACCACGAACATCGGCAGCAACCAAACGAATCCGATCGCCCGCCCCGGCCACCCGCGCGGTGCGAGCAAGATCGCGATGCCGAACAGCCCGCAAACGATCGCCCAACCGGGCGGTCGATGCTGCGCCCATTGCGCGTAGTCGATCGAACTCATCCGTTCGAGCAATTGCCACAATGCGTCGAGCAGTACGCCCGCAAGGAGAAACAAGAACGCCGCTACACTTTCCCAGCCGATACCGACCCCGAGCGCTCCCAACAACGTCAGTGGCACCACCAACAGATCGAACGTGGGAACGGCAACGAGATTGGCAAACGGCGCCACTAGCGAAACACGCTGAAACAACCACAGCGTGAGCGGCACCATGCCGATCGCGATTGCGAGTTGCAGGTAACCGAGCTTGCGCCAAAGCGACCACGCGGCACGCGCATCGTGTACGACATAGATAATCACCGCGACGGCGGCGAACGAAAGCCAGAATCCCGACGCCATGACCGCAAACGGATCGAACAACAGCACGCACAGCAGCGCGACCGCCAACAGTTGACTCGGCGGCATTCGACGGCGTAGCAGCACCGCGCCCATCGCCACCGTCAGCATGATCAGCGCGCGCTGCGTCGGAATCACGAAACCCGCGAGCGCGGCGTACGCCACGGCAGCAATCAAACCGCCGAGCGCACCGGCGAATTGGGCGGGCAGCCGCAACACGGTGACGCCGGGCAGCGACCACGCGTGGCGCACCAACCAAAAGAACACACCCGCGATCAAACTGATATGCAACCCCGAGATCGCCACCAAGTGCAGCGTGCCGGTGCGCCGCAACGTCTCCCACTGCGTGTCCGCAATGCCGCTGCCGTCGCCGTTGACCAGCGCCACGATCAATCCGGAATAGTCGTTGTCGCCGAGAATCGCGCGCATGCGGCGGCCAAGCCGATCGCGCAACCGATGAATATCGTAGAGCGCGCTTGCCGCGTCGATGCGCGCCGGCGGCGGCGCGCTGCGCACGTAACCGGTGGCGCGCAAGCGGTTACGAAACAAGAAAGCTTCGTAATCGAAACCACCCGGGTTCCGCAAGCCATGGGGACGCTTGAGTCTTACCGTGAGGCGCCATGCCTCGCCCGCACGCACGGCGATGTTCGAATCGGCGCTCAAGCGGATGTGCGTCGGCACGGACGCGGGCGCATCGTCGACACGCGCGCGCATGACGTCGAACGCGAAACGCGTCCCGTACTCCGTCGGTTGAGGCAAATCGGCGACGTAACCTTCGACGACGACGTCGCGCCCTTCCAGCGCCGGCGCCAGATGATCCTGCAAGATCAGATCGGCACGCCAGGTCGCCCAACCGGCGCCACCGATAAAGAAGGTCAAGAGCAACCAGCGTGGATGCCAGAGCGACAGGACTAACGCGGGGACGAGAAGCAGCGTCCAATAGAAGGACGGCAGCGCTGCGAGCTGCTGAACCGCCAGAATCCCCGCAAGAAACGCGATCGCCGCCGCGCGCACGAATCTGTGTCCTCCCGTTGTTTATTCTTATCGCCGCCGACTATACACCGCCGGGCGCGGCGGACAACGCGTATCCCACGCCGCGCGATCACGGCCGGCATGCGCGCCGGCGGCGTGCGACGCCTTGCTAGAAGGCGCAGCCGTCGGGCAGCGGCGCGTGCGTCGCGACCTCCGCGGCGAAACCGGGCGGCGGCGTGGCGACGGTGAAGCCGGATTTCACCGAACCCTTCGCCGCGGCGCCGCCGTAGCCGCCGGTGTTCATGTGTGCCCGCACCCAGACGGTTGTTTCCGGTTGAATCGCCACCGGCCCGCCCGAGCGTTCGAACGGCTGCTCATCGGTGTGGCTGTGCAATAACACACGCCGGTACAGCACTTTCCCGTCGCCGCTAACGACCTCCCACCAATCCGCATACTGCGCGCATCCTTTGTCCGGGCTTCGTACGGTAACGGAAAAATAATATCCGCCGGGCGATCCGCTCACCCGCACCTTGGTGACATCGGCATGCGGTCCACGCGCCTCCTTCGCCGCGATGGCGGCGGCGACCTCCGGTCGCTTCGACGGCACCGGCGCGGGCGCGTCCCGCGTGGGTTCGATCCTATCGGCACGTTCGCGCGCGGGCGCGGCCGGTTCGGCATCTTTTTTAAGTTTCGAAACGTCGCCCGGCGCGATCGCGCGACGCATGGCGGGTGCGGATTCGGAAATCGCGGACGGCTTCTCCTCGGCGACCGGCGGCGGCGCGGTCGCCGACTCCGGCGCGTTCGCGCGCCCGACAGCGGCACCTTCCTGCTCGATCACACCTTGTTGCGACATCTGCAGCACGATGCTCACGCTTAGAACGACGGTCGCGGCGATTGCGAACGGCACTGTCCAACGTTTTAGACGACGGCCGCGTGCGCTCGCTTCGTGTGCGGCCGCGCGAATCCGGGCGTCCATCGCCGCGGACGGCTGCTCGTTCCCCGCGGCGCGGTAAATTCGCGCCAGCGACGCCTCCTCGGCGGATCGGCCCGACGGGTTATTACCGGTGTCCGGTACTGCCATGGTCACTCCGAGATCGATTGGTTTCGGCGCCGAGGTCGAGGTCGGTCAGGCGACGACGCAGTTTCGCGACGGCATAGCGCACGCGGCTCTTCGCGGTTTCGAGGCTGACGTCGGTTGCCGCGGCGATTTCCTCCAACGACATTCCGCCTTCTTGGCGCAGCAAAAAAGCTTCGCGCTGGACTTCCGGTAATCCGGCCAACGCGTCGATCAGGCGCGCCGCGAGCCGCCGGCGTTCGAACGCGTTTTCCGGTTCGCGAAGCGGTTCGTCCGGCACCGCGGTCATCGCGTCGTCTTCCGGATCGCTCGAAACGGCGAACGCCGCCCCGCTCGCCGTCCGGCGATAGTGATCGACCAGGCGATTATGCGCCATCCGGTAAAGCCAGGTCGTGAATTTCGCGCGCCGCTGGTACCGGCTGCGCGCCCGGATCAAATTCATCCAGACGTCTTGAAACAATTCCTCGGCAACGGCGGCCGATCCGGCCATGCGCAAAAAGTAGCGAAACAGCGGCCCCCGATGGCGCGTGTACAAAACGTCGAACGCGGTCGCGTCGCCGTCGCGGTAGCGCTGCATCAGCTCTTCGTCGGAAGCGGTTTCATCCATACTGTAAACGCGCCGATACCGCTTCGAGGGTTAGGGAAGGTCTGATCTATTCCAGAAAATATGAATGCTTGCCGCAGAGACGGTCGCTCCCCGCGCATCCTGCGCTCGCGACATTCGTGCGTCCTGCACAGCACAAAGGCGCAAAGAATGACACGGGTAAACTAAACCTCTTCTTTGCGTCTTCGCGTCTTTGCGGCAGAAAGTCATATAAATCGGAGTCTCTCTTAGAAGAATCGACCGGTCTTTCAGATTAATTTCCGACGAACTGATTCTCACCGCGACGACGCAAAGAGCGCAAAGGATTGTTCGACAAATACCGAATTTTTCCTTGCGTTCTTTGGGTCTTTGCGGTGAAACACTTTGCTGGTTTCAAAGAAAACGCACTAATCGATCGCCCGCAACGTGCCGTCGTCGAGCCGCAGTACCCGGTCCATGCGCTTGGCGAGGTTGGGATCGTGCGTGGCGATGATGAAGCTGGTGTGCAGCTCGCGGTTGAGGTCGAGCATCAACTCGTAGACGGTTTGGGCGGTTTCGCGGTCGAGATTGCCGGTCGGTTCGTCCGCCAACACCACCAGCGGTTGCGTCACCATCGCGCGCGCGAGCGCGACGCGCTGACGTTCACCGCCCGAGAGCTCCGCGGGACGATGGCGCAGCCGGTCTTCGAGCCCGACCCGCGTCAACATTGCTTGCGCCCGGGCGAACGCTTCCGTGCTCGAGCCGCGCCGCACCAGCAGCGGCATCGCGACGTTCTCGAGCGCGCTGAATTCGGGTAACAGGTGATGAAACTGGTACACGAAACCGAGCGCGCGATTGCGGAACAATCCGCGCTCGGCATCCGACAGTCGGCCGATATCGGTACCGTCGATCTCCACCTGTCCCGCCGTCGGTTGATCGAGTCCGCCGAGCAGATGCAGCAGCGTGCTCTTGCCCGATCCCGACGCACCGACGAGCGCCACTTGCTCGCCGCGCAGCACTCGCAGATAAACGCCCTTCAATACCGCGACGTTGAAAACGCCTTCGTCGAACGTCTTGACCAGTCCGGTGGCGCGCAGGACATAGTCTTTCTCGTTCGCACTCATTCGTAGCGCAGCGCCACCGCCGGTTGCACTTTCGATGCGCGCCACGCGGGATACAGCGTCGACAGCAACGCCAGTATCAGCGAGGCGCCGGCAATAACGCCGACATCGGACCAATGCAGATCCGACGGCAACTCGCTGATGAGATACACGTCGGCCGCCAGGAACGTCGTATGCAGCACCCGTTCGAGCAGACTCACCAAGGTTTGCACGTTGTAAGCGAGCAGTACGCCGAAGGCCGTGCCGGCAAGCGTGCCGATAACGCCGATCAAGGCGCCCTGCACCATGAAGATTCCCAAGATTCCGCGCGGTTTTACTCCGAGCGTGCGCAGAATCGCGATGTCGGATTGCTTCTCGGTCACGATCACCACCAGCGTCGAAATCAAGTTGAACATCGCCACCGTGACGATCAGCAGCAGAATCACGAACATCACCGTCTTTTCCATTTGCAGCGCGCGAAAGAAGTTCGCATGTTCGCGCGTCCAGTCGCGCGCAATGTAGTCCGCGCCGATCCGGCTCGACAACTGACGCGCGACCCGCGGCGCGTCGTCGAGGTCGCCGAGCTTCAGGCGCACGCCGGTCACGTTGCCGTCGGTCAACTGGTACAGCTTGGCGGCGTCGTCCAGATGCACCAGGACCAAGCCGCTGTCGTACTCGTACATGTCGATGCGAAAGATGCCGACCACGGTGAAGCGCTTGAAACGCGGCAACAAACCGGCCGGCGTGGCCTGCGCCTGCGGTACCACCAGCGACACCAGCGAGCCGACGGCGAGATCGAGTTTCCATGCGAGCGCGGCGCCGACCACCACGCCGAATTCCCCGGGCTTGAGCGCGGCCAAACTGCCTTCGATCATCTTGTCGCCGATATCGGAAACTTCGCGCTCCTGTCGTGGAAGGACGCCGCGCACGAGCGCGCCGCTCACGGCCTTGCCGCGCGCCAACATGCCCTGGCCGAGAATGTAGGGAGCCGCGCCGACGACGTGCGCGTCTCCGCGGGCGCGTTCGGCGACACCGCGCCAGTCGCTCACCTGCCCGTCCAAACCGGCAATCGTGATATGCGACGCGACGCCGAGTATGCGCGAGCGCAGTTCCTTGCCGAACCCGTTCATGACCGATAGCACGGTAATTAACGCGGCGATGCCGAGCGTGATGCCGAGTATCGACACCAGCGATATAAAGGAGATGAAGTGATCGCGGCGCCGGGCGCGCACGTAGCGCAGGCCGACGAATAACTCAAGCGGGCGAATCATGGAGCGCCAATTAGATCACACAACGACCGGAAAGTTACACGACTAATTCGTCGCATCGTGCAACGGGATGACGGCAACACCCGCGCGATTCTCGACCTCGGTGCCAAGCGATTGCGATAGTCGTTGCAGCTCCGCGACGACCTCGTTGGCGTCTTGATCCTTTAAAAGGGTTGGCTGAAACACGACCTCGGTATTGAGCACGTTGATCGGATAAAGTTTCACCTCGCGCACGCGTCCGTTTCGAAACCGCAGTTCGGCGATCGCGCTGCGCACGGCGTCCGGGCTATAGGAACCGAATACGAAATTTCCCAAACTGTACAAGATAACGCCGTCGCGATAGCGCGCGGCGCCTTGCAACCTATGGGGATGGTGACCGAGCACGGCGGCGGCGCCGGCATCGATCGCGGCCCGCCCCAGCGTGATCTGATAATCGCGCGGCTCGGCGATACCTTCGCGGCCCCAATGAAAGGACACCAGCACGATGTCGGCGTTCCGCCTCGCCGCGGCAACATCGGCGCGCACATGATGTTCGTGCCCGAACGCGGTGCCCGGACGATCGGGTCCGGCCCAAAACTCCTCCGGGAACGTCAGCGAATACGCGAGCACCGCGACGCGCGCACCGGTGACGTCGATGATCGCCGGCCGCCGCGCGGCCGCGAGGTTGTCCCCGGCACCGGCGTGGCGTATGCCGGCTTGCGTCAACGCGCGCACCGTGTCGCGCAGACCCTCGAGCCCGTGATCCATGGAGTGGTTATTGGCGAGTGACAGCACGTTGAAGCCGGCGCGCGCCAACGCCGGCGCGACCAGCTGCGGCGGCGAGCGGAAAACGTATTGCTTGCCGGCGGCGGCACCGCGCTTCGTCAGCGGTCCTTCCAGATTTCCGAACACGACGTCACCGCGCCGTAGCACGCCGACGACACGCTCGAACGGATAGTCGTAGCCGAAGCGCGCGAGTTCCGGCGCGGCCGTGCCGCCGAGCATGATATCGCCGACGGCGACGACCGTGATGTCGCGCACCGCCGCCGCTTCATCGGCGAGCGCCGCGTCGGCACAGATCGCGGCGAGCATGGCGAGCACACATGCGCGCTCTTGGCCGCGCAAGATCGCGGACAGTCGACGGGAAAGGCACATCAGGGTTTGCGTTTTTGGACGTGCGCTCCGTGTGCGCGTCTGGCCAGGCGCTCGAGCGCCTGGCGCAGCGAAGGATCCGCGATCGATTCCGCGGTTTTTGCAACGACATCGGCGGCATGCGCCGATATCCGACTGGGCGCCGGCGGCGCGGCCGGCATGCGCGATGCGATCGGCTCGATCGGAGTCACTCGAAAGCGGATATCGCCGATATCGCGAAACGCGGGACTTTTTCGCAGCAGGCCGACCAGCGCCGGTTTCTCGTGACGCAGTCGGCTGGCCCAGGCCGGGGTGTGTACCTGCAAAAACAGCAAGCCGGCCACGTACCGCACCGGATGTACATGAGATCCGAGAGGTTCGGGAACACAGGCGTGCCACGCTTGCTGCAGCCGACAATCCTCGTCCACACGGGTGCTTAGCGCGCTTCGCAGGCGTTCCGGAAGGCAATTCGCCAGGCGTCTAGGTCCGCCATGACGGGCGGTCCGGGCCGTTCGCATAATTTGGACTAGACTTGTGGAAGCTCATGAACATTATCGTTATTCCGGAAGGTATTCGGAAGGGGACGGTGACGCCGCTCTCCCACCGCCACTTCCTCCTGATCGCCCTGCTGATCGGCGTGGTATTGCCGATCTTCTTCGGCATTCTCACCTATCGCATCCACGCGCTGCTCGATCGCTACGGCGGCGCCGAGGATCGCCTGGCGCACTATCGGGTGCAACTCGCCGCCCAGG